>JACNKJ010000031.1 GCA_014382085.1 bacterium | reverse complement strand
CCACGGGATTTGCGCCCCTTCTCGCCGTGGACCTCCCCCCTCCCGTGGGCCAGCCCCGGGTTAGAGAAGGTTTGGCCCGTGGCCGCCTCGCTCTGGGCGCGCTCATTCTCGTGATGGGGAAACTTCAGATCCAGGCCACCGCCGTGGAAATCCAAGGTCTGGCCGCAGTATTTCATGCTCATGGCCGAGCACTCGATATGCCAGCCCGGGCGTCCCCAGCCCCAGGGGCTATCAAAGCCGGGCTCATCCTTGGGCGCGCTCTTCCAGAGTGCGAAATCCAGGTCGTCGCGCTTGCCCTCTTCCACATCCACGCGCACACCCGAGCGAAGCTCGCTCACCCGGCGTCCGGAAAGCCGTCCGTAGTCGTCGAAGCTCTTCACATTATAATAGACATCTCCCTTCGACTCGTAGGCATGACCCTTCTCGATAAGCGCCTCGATGATCTCGTGCATCTCCGGAATGTGTTCAGTGGCTTTGGGATAGACCGTGGCGTGCTGAATGTTCAGGGCGTCTGAGAACTTGAAAAACAGGTCGATATTCCGCTGGGCCACTTCCTGATAGCTCACGCCCTCCTCGGCCGCTTTGGCCAGGATCTTGTCATCGATGTCGGTGAAGTTCTGGGCCAGGGTGACTTCGAAGCCCTTGTATTCCAAGTAGCGACGCACCATGTCGCCGGTGAGGGCGGCAAGCATGTGTCCCACATGGGGTTCACCCTGAACGGTCATGCCACAGAAGTACATCCCCACCTTGCCATCTTGGACGGGCTGGAATTCCACTTTCTTTTTGCGGATGGGATCGTACACATGCAGAGACATGACTTACTCCTCGAGCTTACGGACCGCCTCGACTAGCGCTTTGGCGCGAGAGGGATCCACGGGGTTTTCGGTACGGCCGCCGACCTTCAATGAAGAGCCGACGATGGCGCCATCGGCCGTGGCCAGGAAGTCTGAAGCATTTTCCAGACTGAGACCGCTGCCAATAATAAGGGGAAAGCTTTGGAAACGCGCACGCAGACGGCCAAGCAACTCCCGGTCCGGAAGGGAAGCCGTGGACCGTCCCGAGACGATCAGGGCGTCGGCCCCCGCCCGTTCGGCCAGATCTTCGGCCTGATGAACGGCGTCGCTGTGAGAGGCCATCACCGCGTGCTTCACATCCACGTCGGCGAAAATGCGAATGGAGCTGTCGAGCCTGCGTCGCAGGCGAAGGATTTCCGCCGCCCGCCCCAGGAGAGGGCCCTGGTCGGAATTCGAGATTCCTGAAAGCACGTTCACGCGAATTAGATCCGCGCCGGCGGCCTCGGCCACGGCCAGAGCCGCTTCGCCGTCGTTGCGCAGAACGTTAACTCCCAGGGCCAGTTCCGGATGAGCCAGGCGCAGGGCCCTGGCAATGCGCGTCATCTGGGCCACGGTTTCCACCCCCACGCGCTCGGCGTGGAAGGGAACATCGCCGTAGTTCTCCACCATGATCCCCGTGAAGCCCGCGGCGGCAAAGTGGGACGCGTCCCTCAAGGCCCGTTCTTCAATGGCGTCCAGGCTGAGCAGGCCCGAAGGGCTGCCCGGCAGCGGCGCCAGATGGATCATTCCGTAGAGCGTTTTCATGACTACCTTTCCAAAGCGTGACGAGCAATTTCCGCTACGAGGCCCGGGAAGTCAAGGCCGACGGCCACCGCGGCCATGGGCACCAGGCTGGTCTCGGTCATACCCGGAATGGTATTGACCTCGAGGAACCACAGGCGCCCATCTTCGTCGCCGCGGAAATCCACGCGGCCCAGGTCACGGCAACCCAGCTCTTTGAAAATGGCCAGGCCCTGGCGCTCCATCTCTTCGCGAAGCCCATCCGGCAGCTCGGCCGGGCACTGGTAGTGCGATTTGCCCGCGCTGTACTTGTGTTCGTAGTCGTAGAGCCCGCCCTCGGGCAGGATCTCCACGCCCGGCAGCGCACGATCACCCAAAATCGCCACCGTCAATTCACGCCCGGGTATGTATCGCTCGAAAAGGATGTCTCCCGATGAACGTAGGGTCCGCGGCAGTTTGAGCGATGCGTCTTCCCGATTGAACATCACCGCGAGTCCCACACTGGATCCTTCGCGATTGGGCTTGGCCACCATGGGATAGCCAATGCGGCTCTCCACGATTTCGGCCAATTCCATGACCGTGGCCGGACTGGCGCGTTCAGTATCGTCCAGTTTGAAGCGATGGGATTCGGGAGTGAGCAGACCCAAAGCCTTGGCGCGATCCTTGGATGCCTGTTTATCCATGGCCAGGTCGCTGGAAGCGGGATCACTGCCCGTATAGGCCAGGCCCATGGACTCCAACTCGGCCTGAATGCGGCCATCCTCCCCCGCCCCGCCATGCAGGGCGATGAAAACCAAGTCGGATTTGGACTGCGACAGTCGCGCCTTCCAATCCCCCTCGCTGGGGTCCAGCGAAGAGCTCTCATGGCCGAGTTTGCGAAGGGCGGCCTCGATAGCCGCTCCGGTGGCCAAACTCACCTCACGCTCGGCAGAGCTTCCACCGATGAGAACCGTCACGTTCATTCTTACTCCTCGCAGGGTTTCCAGTCGCGCTCCTGAAGCTTGTCGAGAAAGATTTCGGCATCGCGCGGATGACGCAATTCCACAAAGTGTGGATGATTGGGATGCTGGGCCAGGCGTGCGTACTCCCGCCGACGCCGACGCCAGGTAGCGATGACCCACCAGAGAATCGAATCCTTACTCAAGAAGGACTGCCGAAAACTCTCTCGGTTCCCGCCGAAAAGTTCTTCCTGGGTGAAGACACGAATCGTAGTTCGGCGAAGGGCTCGCCAGAAGACGCGCGGAAAGGAGTAGTTGAGCCATATCACGGCCGTGGCGCTGCTCAGAGTGATGTCACGCACGAAACTGTAGTTGCCGTCCACCACCCAGCAGGAGCCGCTCACTTCTCGGCGTGTGAGTTCGCGAAACTCCTCCACCTCACGGTTGCGCCAGCCCGGCAACCAATAGAGCCGGTCGAGCTCGATGTGCCTGCAACTCAAGATTTCCGAAAGAGAGGCCGCCATGGTCGTCTTGCCGGAACAGCTGGTTCCGATAACGAGCAAGCGGCGCATGTCTTCGGGAATATTCAAGGAGAGATTTCCTCCAGAGCACCGAGGAGCGAACCGTCCAGGTCCAGCCAGAATCCGTGCTCAGCCTGGTAGTCGTAGCCATCGGCCGGCCGCTCCCAAAGGGGATACTGATTGTCGCGGCCGCCAGCGTCGATGAACAGAGAGAGGCTGCTGCCGCCATGATAGTCGTTGCCTCCGGCGCGGGCCGGTCCCGGCGCGTAGAGGTAGCTGTCGCGGCCCTCGCTGTCCAGGAAAAGGCAAAGGCTGTTGTGAGCCGATGCGCCCTGGGAAAAGAAGGCTCCGCCCTCGTAACGATCGTCGCCCTTGCTGTCGATGAAGAGGGTGCTGCACTCATCCCAGGCCAGACCTTGAGCCACACCTTGACGGGTTTGATAGAGATCGTCGCCGCCGGTATCGATAAAGCTGCCCAGGGCCTGGTGCGCGGCGAATCCCTGGTTGTAGCGCGAGCCTATGTAGTGATCGCTTTCGGGACCGCCCGCAAAGAGGATACCCCATCCATAGTAGTAGCCGCCGCCCTGGGAGAAATTGCCCGCTTCCATGAGGTCAGTTCCGCCATTATCGAAGAGCAGAGCCATGCCGCCCGAAGTCAGGGTTCGAAATCCCGTGGCGCAGCCTTGGCTCCAGGCATCGAAGATTCCCTCGTCGCCGTAACCGGTGGGATAGAGCCCCTTGGCGTAGTATTCATCGTCGCCGGCATGGTCGAAGATCATGCCCACTCCTCCCGCGAGACCGCAGGCCTGCATGTGTACGTCGCCCTCGTAGCGATCATCGCCCGCTGCGTCGATAAGAATGCCCGCACCGAAAAGCCCCACGCCCTGACAGAAGCTGCGTCCGCGGTATTGGTCTTCGCCCGCATTGTCCGACAGCCAGCCGATGCCCAAATATCCCGTGCCCTGGCAAAATTGGATGCCGATGTAACGATCGTCTCCCGCCAGGTCCAACAGTCCTCCCATTCCCAGGCATCCGGACCCTTGATTGCCCGGCGTGCTGCTTTCATAGGCGTCATCACCGGCTAGGTCCGTACAGAGGGAAACCGGCACATCCCAGGCCGAATTGGCTCCAGCGTTGCCGGTGTAGAAATCGTTTCCGCCTAAGTCCAAGATGAAGGCGTAGTCCTTTTCGCGATACCAGTGACTCGCCTCTCCACCAATGAGAATGCGGCCCACTTCACGAGTCTCTTCATAAAGCACTGCATGATCGAGACTGTCGGCGAATTCCTCGCGCAGGATGGTTTCGGCCGCCTTGAGCCAGCCATCATCCTGTAGCGAGGATGCGATTTGAGCCGCCACCTGCAATGCGGTCTGATCTACCTGCTCGGCCAGTGTGAGAATGCGCTGGTTCCTGCGAAAGCGAGCGCGGTCCTCGTCGAAATGTATGTAGATGTTCTCCGCGAAAACTTCCGGAAGCTCCCATCGATGCTCTATCAGAAAGGCTCGATCTTCCTCGCTCAAGTTTCGGAAAGCACTGGTCACCTCAGCGGCGGCTCTTTCAAGTGTGCTACGGATATCCTTGAGTAGTTCTTCGAAGTTTCGTGGAAGCTGCCGTGTGGGTATGGGCCAATGAGGTTGGGTGGACATCCAGGTAGAAGCAAAACCCAAGGCAGTTTTGGGCGAATAGCATTGCAGGGAACGAGTCTGAAAATGTTTGGTCATGCTCCCCATGCGAAAGGGTTCGCGCGAGGCGTAGATGACTGGATTCAAGCGAAAGGGGTCTGCGGTGTTTTGAGTTTTCGCGAGCCTGTCGAGCAGATCGGCGTAATCTGCCGTGACGCCTTCCCGGACAGTGAGAGACTCCGCGATCGACTGCAAGATCACAGGAGGAAAACGTGCATCCGCATAGATCTCTTCATTGGGCGGCGGCGTTGCCCACCCGGCTTCCGGCCGCGGCCCGAGAGTAACCAGCACTTCGAGAATGCGCTGCTGTTTGCTGGCGGCAGCCTCCAAACGCGAGTCGTTGGGCATGGCATCGAGGTAGGCTTCGGGGTCTTTCCAGAACTCCTTCTCCGCCCCGCTCAAGCTTCGATCGATCGCATCCCGGATCAAGTGAAAGCGCACTCTCTCGCCTACGGCTCTGCCGTCCATGCGGCTGCGAAAATCTTGGCGGATTTGATCGGCGGGCAGCTCAAAAGGCTCGCCGTTGATAGCGAAGATGAGGTCGTCGGGAAGTAGACCACCCAGCTCTGCGGGCGAATCGGGGAAGACCACACTGAGGCGAAGGCCACTGGCCGCGCCCAGCAAGGCATCGCGCTCAAGTCCTGACTCCAGCTCTGGAATCGGCGCGACCGGATCGTAATAGACACCCAACCAAGCGGGCGCCTCCGCGCTAAGGAGCAGAGGGATCAACAGAATCAAGGTCATCAATCGTTCCATGGCATCCGCCTTTCTGCGCTTATGCTAACCTGATGGAAACCGGCGGACAATAGGAAGCCGGAGGGCAAGGGCCCTCCGGCTGAATAGATTTGCGTCATTTACTTGAGAAGCAGCATTCTGTGGGAAGCTGCTTCCATGCCGAAGCTCACGCGTGCCAGGTAGACGCCGCTGGCGACATCCGCGCCCGCATCGTCCAAGCCGCGCCAGTTCTCATGATAACTGCCGGCCTCCAGGTGCTCGTCGAGCAGAAGAGCCACGCGCCGGCCCGTGGAATCGAAAACTTCCAGTCGAACTCGACCTGCGGTGGGCAGATCGAAGCCGATGCTCGTTTTGGGATTGAAGGGGTTGGGCCAATTGCCGCGAAGGGCGAAGGCCGAGGGTGATCCGCCGTCTTCGATGGCGGTGATCAACTCGGCCATGGCTTCATTGGACTGGGCCCCTTCGTTGCCGTGCACGTCCTGGGCTGTGACCAGGTAGTACCAGAGTCCCGCGCCGGGGCTCGCATCCACGAAGGTAGTGTCCGTGGCCATGGCCAGGAAGTTGCCCACATCGGGCGTGAAGCCGGGCATGTCGCTGCGATAAAGGCGATAGATGGCCAAATCCTCGTCGTGGTATCCGCTGGCGGACCAGGACAGATCGACGTCGCTGCCGTCAACGATGGCCGCAAGGTTGAGAGGCGCGCCGGGGGCGAGATTGTCGACGGAGCTGCCCATTTCCACATCGGACTCCCAAAACACGTTTTCGCTCTGCCGGGCGATCACCTTGTAGTCGGTGTAGATGGTCTCTTCATCTGTCGTGTCGCCGTAGGTAGGCGCATCGTAGGCGTACTCTTCCTGGAAAGCCGCGTCGATGGCATCGACGTAGGTCCAGCCCGTGCGAAGCAGATCCGCAACCTTCCATTCGGGAAGTCCACTGGTCATGGCATGGGCCTGTTCGGCGGGATCCAGAATTTCAGCGCCGAAAAGATGCAGGCGCTTCCAGACGGTGTAGTCATCGATACCCTGGGCGATGTTGTCGCGATAGCTGGGCAACCAGCTCAGAATAACCACGCCTCCCTGATCCTGAGGAAAGTCCATGATGCCGGAAATGCTCGGGCTCACGTCGCCGGGATATCCGAAATCGTCGACGTAGGAAGCGTAGATATTCCAGTCGTCGAGATTGTCCAAGGTCTCGAAAGCCATAACAATGCCGCCTTCGGGGTGAGCTGCGATACTCGGGTGATTCTGGTTTCCGCTCTGGGTGGCGATAGCCTGCCCGTAGTAATCCCAGTATTTCCAGCCTTCGGAGTTGAGTCGCTGACCCAATAGGTCGGTGTGATAAGCGCCCGCCCCCACAGTCCCACTCCACACGATGAAGACGCCATCGTGGCCATCCTGTAGCAAGTCGATGCCGTAGGTACCATTGGTACTTTCGCTACCCCCGACGAAAAGACCGGAGGTGGACCAAAGCGCGGAGCCCGAGTTGGCCACGTGTTGGCCATAGATGTCAGGATAGTCAAAACTATCGGTGCGTGAGTCCTGCCATGCCAGGAAAGCGCCGCCATGCCCGTCACTGATCACGACTGGCGGCCCTTGATCATCATTCTGATTGCAGGCCGGCACGCCCGAGAGTGACCACCACGTGTTGCCATTATCAGGCGATACACGTTGCACATAGACATCCCAATTATCGCCACTGCGCCTATCCAGCCATGCGAAGAGGGCTCCGCCATTTCCATCCGGAGCGCCGGACAGGGAATACTGATCTTCGGCAAAAACGGCGAGTGACTTGCCATCGTTGGCCCAAGCCAGGGTGCCCGTTACATCCACGCGTTGCATGTAGAGATCGATGCCGTTGCCCACATCATCGCGATAGTCTTCCCAGGCGATGATAGCGCCACCCGCTTCCATACTCACAGCTTCAGGAAAGCGTTGAGTCCCCGTTGCGCCACAAACCAGAACACCCTCGTCGCCCCAGTCAAGATTACCGTTGCTCATGATGCGTTGGGCCCAGATGTCCGGCACTCCACCGGATCTAAAATCCTGGAAGGCAACGATGACATTACCGAAACCGTCTTTCACCGCGGTAGCATTGACGCGAGTGGAGATCTCTTCTTCGCTGGGAACGAGGATGATGGGATTATTCCATAGTACTGTTCCATTGGCGTCCACGTGCTGCACGAACACTTCCACATAGGATCCGCTGGGCGCGTCTTCAAAAACCACATAGGCCCCGCCCACATCATCGGGAACTACGATGGGACGATTGTAGATGCCCACCATGGGTGTGACAATGTGCTCTCCGTCGATGTCCCAGTGAGGAGTTCCGTTCGCACCGAAGCGCTGCATGTAGATGTCCGGACGACCGGTTCCCTCGCGATAGTCGGTCCAGACAACGAGGTAGTTGCCCAGGCCATCTTCGACCATGCTCGAGTAGGATTGTCCACTGTAGGCCGTACACAGCGGAACCGCCGTGTCGATTTCCGTGGGCCAATCAGCGGAAGCCGTGGCGAAGGCAATGGTGAGGGTGACGACGCATAGGAGTAGTCGCCTGATGATGGTGCGCGGCATGTGCGGCCCCCTGGATGCAAGTAATTGTGCCCTCCGACCTTGAATCGAAGGGCACAATTATATCACCATTTTCACTTAAAACACTAGTGGGTCTGAAATCTCGAGGGGTAATCCTTCAAGCCTGGTGCCACTTTTTGAGCAATTCCGCCTCGTGCTCGGCGCTGGGCCCGGCCTTCCACTTGTGGTCTTTTGGCCTCGTTCGCAACCAATCGGTCGTGCGGGAAACAGTTTCTCCCAACGACCGCATTGCGAGACCGGCCTGTTTCGCCCGGGAGTTGTCGACCTGGAATAAGCCGCCGCTCTTCGGGTCCAGCTCTGGAATCCACATGGGTATTCCCGTCCAGGGCGCTAAATCCTGATCTTCCAGGAAGGCGTCGCTGATCCAAGTCCAGTGGATGTCTCCGCCGGCAGTTTTCCTGCAAGCCGCGAGCAAGTCGCCCATGGGAAGCGGATCGCAGATGCAGTTGTAGGCGCCCGCGCCTCCGCCTTCGAGGAGCTGCAGCATGAATTTTGCGAGATCGCCCACATCGATGAACTGCACCTTGCACACGGGGTGCCCCGGCGCCAGTGCCTCACCACCACGCAATGCGCGACCCGGCCAGTAGCTGAAACGATCGGTGGGATCGTGAGGTCCCACGATGAGTCCGGGGCGAACAATCATTGAGCGCCCGGGGAATAGATCCTCTACGGCTTTTTCGCAGAGCACTTTTAAAGGACCGTAGCTCTCGGCCGTGATCTCTTCGACGCTCTCATCATCGATGACGCCCTTGGGTGAGTTCTCCTTGATGCCGACTTTGGACAAATCGGGATCCACCGAAACCGTCGACACGAAAAGCTAGCGATGC
>JACNKJ010000225.1 GCA_014382085.1 bacterium | reverse complement strand
CTCTCCCCAGCTCGGGTTGAAAGTCGCGCCGGGGCCGGGGGCGGGGGGCGCAGTGTCAAAGTCTGCGCCGCCGGGGCCGCAGGTACTTCGCGCTCGGGCTCAATCAGCTCGGCCTGGAAATTTTGCCTGTCAGCTTCTCGCCGCGTCCGGCTCTTCACCACTCCCTTTTCCAAATCCCGCCGGCTCTTGTTCTCGGCCAGGGTGAGCCACTCCTTCTCCGTCTCGGGTGTGGCTACCTTCACCACTTCCCGCGCCTTGGTCCAAGGCAACTTCCCTGACTCAATTTGATCTTTGAGCTTGGGCAACTCATCCAGCGCCTCGGCCAGACGGATGAACTCGTAGGTCTTGCTGCGAGAGAAGCCGAGGGCGTCTTCGGCATAAAGATGAATGTTCGCATAGCCAAGCTCGCGATAGAGCTTGCCTTTCAGAACTGCTGCGAAAAGCGTGACCGCCTGGCTCTCGGCTTTGCGCATAGCAGCTAGGGCCGCGAGCAGCCGCTCGTGGACAACTTTTGCATTGGATTGATCGGACATTTCCCACTCCAGATATTGGCATCTCCGGGAGGAGAAGAGAGCGGGGAGGGTAGAATTAATATAGTCAATCGGGAGGCATAAAGCAAGGCATAACTATAATGAATACAATCGGTTAGCTCGCAGCTCGGGCACAATTCTTGCCACCTCAAACCCACAAAAAGTCCACCCGGGTGGACGCCTGGCCAGCGGGATAATGTCGTGAAACGCAATGGCCTCTTTGCTTAGTACACGATTTATGAGCTTGCATTTCGTCCTGCAAGATTAGGAATGCCGGGGAGAGATGTACTTACTAGATTGAGAATTGAAATGAGGTCAGCTCATGCCCTTCGCCGGTGAAATCGCTGCCCTGGCCACGTCCTTCTTTTGGGCGATGGGCCCCCTCATGTTCGCTCTGGCAGGCCGGGAACTGGGTTCGGTTAACGTCAACCGGCTCAGGCTTCTCGCCGGCACAGTCATGCTCATCGCTTTGCATTGGGGACTCACCGGCCACCTGTTCCCGGTGGGGGCGAGCCCATCCAACTACATCTGGCTCACCGCCAGCGGATTGGTCGGCTTGGTCATCGGCGACAGCTTCCTCTTCCAAGCCCTCATCATGCTCGGCGCGCGCGTGACCATGTTGATCTTCAGTCTGGCGCCGGTCATGGCCTCGGTCCTTGCCTGGATCATCTACGGCGAAACCCTTGAGCCACTGCAGATCGCGGGCATCGTGGTGACCCTGGCCGGTGTTAGCTGGGTGGTATCCGAGCGCTCACCCAATGGAGGCGCTCGAGCCATTCAAAAGAAGAGCCTTCTCATTGCCCTGGCCGGCGCGGCAGGTCAGGCCGGGGGTCTGCTCTTGGCTCGAAAAGGATTGGCCGGCGACCTGCCATCTATCTCGGGGCATCTTATTCGTTTGGGTTCGGCCGCGGTGATCATCTGGCTTCTAGCCTTGGCGCGTGGCAACGCGATGAGCAGCTTCCGCGCGGCCCGGCAAAAGCCCAGAGGAAGTGCTTATACCCTGGCCGGGTCGGTGCTCGGCCCGCTCATAGGTGTCTGGTTATCACTTGTGGCCATTCGATATACCAGCCTCGGAGTGGCTTCCACACTCATGGCTCTGCCTCCCCTGTTCCTGCTTCCCGTAGATCGCTGGATTTTCGGAATTCGGGTCCCTCCGCGGGCCGTCTGGGGCACTTTACTGGCCCTGGCGGGCGTCGCGCTACTCTTTCTAAGCTGATTGAAATCCATCAAATAGCTAAAATGCAGTGAAATAATGCCTTAGATTCTGTTTTTCGATCAAGTGATCCCTCCTGCCTTCCGATAATCCCTCTAACAGGTCCTCGATCTGATGGGTGGATAACTAGGCATGGAAACGCTCTCCACACGACCGATACCTCTGGGCCGCATCCCGGAGCTTACGCCATTGGCGGACCGTGAACTCGCAAAGAGGTCGCGGCCCTCGGCCACCATGCTGCCTGTTCTGGCCCTGATCGTCACATTCCTGTCGGAACTGCGAACCCAGGTGCTCGGCCCCATCCCAGTTCTCATTGCCCTCTTCATGTTCCTGGGCTTTATTCGGCTGTGTACGGCCCTCCACTTCGATCGTCTCTATGAAAAAGACCCGGACAAGTGGCGCAGGGAACATGCCTTCGCCATTCTCCTGCCCACGCCGATCTGGGGTGTGGGATTAGCACTCATCTATCTGAATCTCGGGCCCAGCAACGCCTTCATGCTCGGCATCTTCGCCACGGTGGGACTCATATTCGGTGCAACCAATTCACTGGCGCCTTCAAGGCCCTTGTACCGAATCTTCATGTTCTCCCTCATCAGTCCCGTATCCCTGTCGCTGCTACTTGGCGGAGTCGAATCCATCGGCTTGGGCCTGATGACACTCATCCTCATTGGGTTCTCACTCTACATGGGCAACCACTTTCACAGCGACTACTGGAGTGGTCTGCGCAACGAGTACCTGCTCAAGCGACGAGCCAGCGATCTGGAACGAGCCCAGCGAAAGATCGAAGAAGCCACCCGTGCCAAGAGCGAGTTCCTGGCCAATATGAGCCACGAGATCCGCACGCCCATGAACGGCGTCATCGGCATGACCGAACTGGTTCTCGATACCGACCTCAACAGTACTCAGCGCGAGTATCTGGAAGATTCCATGAGTTCGGCCCACTCGCTCCTGCGCATCATCAACGACATTCTCGATTTCTCGAAGATCGAAGCAGGCAAGCTGGAAATCTGCATAGAGGAACTGAACCTCCGCGAACTCGTGGAGCGCGTGGTGAAACTGCTACGCCTCAATGCCGAGAAAAAAGGCATTGGTCTGGAGCTCAAGGTTGCCGATGACGTTCCCGAGTGGGTGAATGGCGACTCGGTTCGCCTGCGCCAGGTGCTCACGAATCTCACACAGAACGCCATCAAATTCACTTCAACGGGCAGTGTGACCTTGGAAATGAGTCTTCACTCTAGTGAGGGATCTGCGACCCGTGTAGAGATCAGCGTGACCGATACGGGTCCCGGCATCCCGCCCGAAAAGCAGGCCAAGATTTTCGGAGCGTTTACCCAGGCTGACAATTCCACCACGCGCAAGTTCGGCGGAACCGGCCTAGGTCTTTCCATCTCAAGTAGTCTTGTGGAAATGATGGGTGGACGTATTCGCCTGCGCAGTCGCATGGGCCTTGGCAGCACCTTCACAATTTCACTGCCCTTCGAATGTGTTGAACACAATGACTCGATCGCTGAGGCCGCTGCGGAAGCGGGCGGCGACCCGAGACGCGAGAACGTCCTGGACAAGTCGGAAAGCCAGGCCGTGGAGCTTCCCCCTGCACGCGTGCTCCTGGTGGAAGACAATCCCGTGAATCAGAAGTTGGGCCAGCTCCTGCTAAAAAAACTCGGCATGGAAGTGGTTCTCGCCAACGATGGCCGCGAGGGCGTAGACGCCTACTTCTCGCAGGACTTCGATCTTGTGCTCATGGATTGGCAGATGCCGATAATGGATGGCCTTGAAGCCACCAAGGAAATTCGTGCGCGTGGTGGTGGAGATTCGCGCCAGGTGCCTATTATTGCGCTAACCGCCAATGCCATGGAGGGCGACAGGAAGCGTTGCCTGGAAGCCGGAATGGACGACTATCTGTCCAAGCCCATTCTCGAAGCGCAGCTTCGCGAGAAACTCTCCACCTGGCTGCAACCCGCTTAAGCGAGTAGGCGCGCGTCCTATTTCACCAAGACCATTTTCAGGCTGTGAACTTCTTCAGCTGTGAAGAGCCGATAGAGATAAACCCCTGAACTCTCGTGTTTCCCCTCCCAAACAAATACGTGCCGACCGGAGTTCAATTGGCCTTCGTGGAGGGTGGCTAGGCGCCTACCTGCCAGATCGAAAACCGCCAGTGACGCATGGCCGCTTTGCTCCACTTGCACGCATATCTCAGTGCTCGGATTGAAGGGATTGGGATAGTTCTGGCTCATATGCATACTGGGTATGGGTGTGTCGTGGATACCTGTGGGCTCCCATCCCGCCACGCGCGCCATCATCCACCAGAAACCCTTACCTTTTTGATAGCAATTGAAGCAGTGAGAGTGGGCGCAGTCGCCGCAATCAGGGCACGTGAATTCCGCACACCAGTCCGTGCACCAATTGCATGCATCGCTTTCATAGGGATACCAGTTTCCCTCGGGATCCCAGCTTTCAATGTCTGCGAAGTCGAATAGAACCTTGTCTTCCGTCAAACAGTAGGCCCGAATCTGGTTGTTGCGCGCGTAAAGGTTTCCATCGGGACCCCCTCCATCAAGGTGTCCGGTCATGTAGATGAAAAGCTTGGTCGGGTACTCAAGCTCCAGTTCACTCATAGCATTCAGGTAGTCGTTGATGCCCGCTTCGGTGTTGTCCGAACATCCGCCGCACCAAGACCACATAACGGCATTGCACTCCGGATGATCATCTAGCCAGTCGCGAGTCGGTTGCACCCAACTCGTGTCGCCGTTGTGTCCCAGGTCGTCACTGATCTCATGAAAGGATGGGACTTGGAAGAGCGTGACATCTTCCGCTTGGAGCATGCCAAGACCCGTCATGATTTGACTGCCATGAGATGTGTGTCCGTAGAAGAAACTGTAGTCCTGCCGAATCGATTCAAAATAGGACTCGGGAACATCTTCGAATGCCACAACGGATTCGTGATCGGCGACGATGGCCGCCGAAAGGCTTAGGGCCATGAACATGATCAATAGCGATAGTCCTGCGCGCATGGATCGATCCTTCCAACCGAGTGGAAGGCTAATTATAGAGCGTAGAATGATTCCAGACAACAGTATCTGAAAATGCCTGCGTTCTCGCTTGAGGGTGGGGGAATGCCCCTATCGGATAAGAAGCACGGGACTGGTGTCGCTGGATTCTCCACTTCGTGCGCGCAAGAAATAGACACCCGAGCTGAGAGCTCGGCCATGGTCGTCTCGGCCGTCCCAGCTCAAATTCATCTCGCCGGCGCCGGCGAGATCGCTAAACAGATTGCGTACCCTGCGTCCACTGATGGTATAGACATCCACTTCCAGCAGGGAGCCGCCCTCGTCCAGGGCAAGTTTGAAGCGCGTACGTTCCTTGAATGGATTGGGTGCGCTCTGGCCCAAGTGTAAGTGTGATGGAACTACGGGGAAATGGTTTACGCCAGTGCTCAGGGGACCGACCTTCCAGACGCTGTTCGTATTCACGATGTAGACTTCACCGTGAGCATCCTCGCCGAATGAAACGATGTTGCCCAAGCTCTGCTCGGTGAAGATTTCCTCGACGCTCATGTCGCCGGGATCCAAGGCCCAGCTGCGTCCGTTGCAGTAGTCGGCGAAAAGATAGAGACCTTGTAGCTCGACCACACTGCCTCGGTAAAGGTAACCACCAGTAATGGAGCAACCGCTGCCATGGGAATATTCATGCACGGGATAGACGAGCGAACCGTCATCGCAATCCACAGGTGGATCATAGCAGTGCGCCCCCTCCATCAGGCGCCAGCCGTAGTTTTCGCCACCGGTGGATGAGGCCGCTTGGAAGTCCACTTCCTCCCATGCGTTTTGCCCCACGTCGCCGATCCATAAGTCGCCGTTCTGCCGATCGAAGCTGAATCGCCAGGGATTTCTAAGACCCTTGGCCCAGATTTCATCCCGGGGAGTTTCGCCTACGAAGGGATTGTCTGCGGGAATGCCGTAGGGCAGACCGCCGTCTACATCCAGACGCAGCATCTTGCCGAGCAGCGAGAGATCGTTCTGCGAATTGTTGAAGGGGTCGCCGCCCGAGCCGCCGTCGCCCATGCCGATGTAGAGGTAGTCATCCACAGGACTGAAGGCGATCATGCCGCCGTTGTGATTGCCGAAGGGCTGTGCGATTTCCAAGAGCTCGAAAGCACTGCCGGCGTCTGCCAAATCGGGGTTTTCACTTACCTGAAAGCGGAAAATCTTCGTGCACTCGTCGTCGGCCACGCATCCCGAATTCCAGCGGGTGAAGTTCACGTAGAAGTAGCCATTGGAATCGTAATCGGGATGGAAGGCCATGCCCAGCAGGCCGCGCTCGCCTCCGCCGCTAATGAGGCCACTCAGATCGAGGAAGGGGTCATCCAGCAAGCCTTCATGAAAACCGAAGATGCGGATGAGGCCGCCCTGCTCCACGATGAACAGGCGTCCGCTGTCGCCGGGAACATGAGTGACGAAAACAGGATTGCTAAGCCCGCCGACCAGAAGCGTGGCTTCGTAGGCCGGTGCCAGGGATACGAGGAGGGCGAGGGCGATCAGTGCGAAGCGGGTGGGCATGAGGTCTCCTATCATATGTCGGAATTAATCCATGATAGCAGACAAGCTGATTCAGCGCCAGGGCTCTAAGCCCTTGAAACTCAAACCTCTCGGATTTTTCCTTCCTGCGATAGCATGATTGCCACCGGCCGCGTGGCCTCGAAATGAGACAGGATGATCATAACCACCACCGTAATCGGCACGCAAAGGAACATGCCGGCGATGCCCCAGAGCGATCCCCAAAGGGTCAGGGACAGGATGATGGCCAGAGGGCTCAGATTCAATGATTGGCCGGTAAGCCGCGGATCGAGGAACTGTCCCACTACCAACTGCACTCCGCCGATACCAATGGCCACCGATAGAATGGGTCCCAGCGTATTGAACTGCACCAGGGCCATGAGTGTGGGGAGCAGGGTGGCGATGACCGAGCCAAGGCTGGGAATGAAGTTCAGGATGAAAATGAGCACGGCCCAGAATTCCGCGAAATCGAGTCCCACCAGCTTCATGGGAATGTAACTCAGGGTGGCGGTCATGACGCTTACCAGGCTCTTCACGCCGATGTAAGTGCGTACATCGGCGTCGATGCGTCCGAGCAGCTTCTCGGTTTCGTCGCGATCATCTTCTTCCGTGATGAAGGCCAGCAGTTTGGTGCGGAAGAATCGCTGTTCCAGGAAGATGAAGAACATGAGCACGATGATGAAGCCCGCCGAGCCCACGAAACCGGCCAGGGTGCTGGCCGTGGTGGAGAGCAGTTCGGATAGGTCCAGGCCCGCGAAGAACTGCTCGATGCGCGGCGAATCATTGCGCCCCGCAAGCATCCAGGCCTTCTCCAGTAACTTGTTCAGATTCACCTGGTATGAAGGTGCCTGGGAAACAACCTGGCTGAGATTGCGAGTGATCAGATCCACAATAAAACTGAGGGCGCCGAGGATGAGCAAACTCGCAGCGACCAGGGAGAGCCATGACGGGAAATAGCGTTTCCCGATATGCAGGCGCTCGAAAAACACCCGCAAGGTGTTGATGAGATACCAGATAAAGAAAGCCAACACCAAGGGGATGAGCAGGCTCCGGCCCACGTAGAGTAGCCCGAAAACCATCACCACGACGAAGAGTCCCAGGGCGAATTTCTGGAGTTTCATGGTCCAACCTCCCGAAACAGTGGCGGCTCGAGGTCAGGCGGCGTGTCTGGGCTTCTCCATTCTTGCCAGACGGCCGTCTTCATGGTAGTGAAAGATGGTGCGCCGGATCGATCCGGCAGGGAGCTGTCGTCAACGAGGAGAAGCCAAATGCCAGTCGCCGATTTCAAAATCTACTCCAAGATGCTGGATAATGCCTACCGGAAAGGCTTCGCCTATCCGGCCATCAATATTACGTCCATGATTTCGGCCAATGCCTGCCTCAAGGCCTTTTCCGAAAAGAAATGCGACGGCATCATTCAAGTTTCCACCGGAGGTGGCGAGTTCGCTTCGGGACTCGGTCGCAAAGATGCAGCCAAGGGTGCAATCGCCCTGGCCGAATACGTACATCGCGCCGCTGAGGACTATGACGTCTACGTGGCTCTTCACACCGATCACTGCCAGGCCGAGAAAGTGGATAGCTTCCTGATTCCCCTCGTCGAAGAAACCGAAAAGCGCCGGGCGGCGGGTCTGCCGAATCTCTTCCAGTCGCACATGTTCGACGGATCGGCCCTTCCCTTGAACGATAACATGGACATCGCCGTGAAGCTCTTCGAACGCTGCGCGGCCAGCGAGATTATTCTCGAAGTTGAAGCAGGAGTGGTGGGCGGCGAAGAGGATGGCGTGGACACTTCCGACACGCCCGCCGAAAAACTTTACACCACGCCCGAAGACATGCTGGAAGTCTACCGTCGCCTCAGCGAAGTGAAGGGCGGCAAGTACATGTTCGCCGCCACCTTCGGCAACGTGCACGGTGTGTACAAACCTGGAAACGTGAAGCTGACTCCGAAGATTCTCAAGAATGGACAAGACGCCCTGCGCGAGGCCCACGGCGACGAGGCCTACTTCTGGCTGGTCTTTCACGGCGGATCGGGATCCAGTCAGGAAGAAATTCAGGAAACCTTGGACTATGGCGTCATCAAAATGAACGTGGACACCGACACCCAGTACGCATTTACACGTCCCATCGTCGATCAGTTCTTCAGGAACTACGACGGCGTGCTCAAGGTGGAAGGCGAGGTCGGCAACAAGAAGTTCTACGATCCGCGCTCCTACCTGAAGAAGGCCGAACAGGGTATGTCCGATCGCGTCGTTCAGGCCGTGGAGGATCTCAAAGCCGGCGGCAACACCCTATTCGGAGCATGATGTCGACACTTCGCGGCATTCTGATTTTGGCCCTGCTCGTGATTTCGAGCGGGGCCGCCTTGCAGGTGGATGTTCCGGAGATCGTGCCCGAGGGTGAGCCGTTTCTCTTGAGGATCTCGGGCGAAGGTGACGGCGCGGGACTCACCCTTCGCTGGCTGGGTCGTGAGCTTCATCCCAGAGTGGAACGAAGCAAGTCGGGCTTCATCTCTACGGCTCTTCTTGGAGTGGGTATGCATGAGCGCCTCGAGGCGGACAGCTATACGCTTGAGGTGGAGCAGGGTGGCGAAATCCTGCGCAAGCTCATCATGCGCGAAGCCAAATCCTATCCTGAGCAGCACCTCACGGTGGAAAAGAAGTACAATGAGCTGGCCCAGGAAACTCTAGATCGGCACTA
>JACNKJ010000217.1 GCA_014382085.1 bacterium | reverse complement strand
GATTGGAAGGATTGCAAGGATTGAAAGGATTGCAAGAATTGCAAGGATTGCAAGCGGGCTCGGCGCGGGGAAGCGCGTCGAGAACACGGATGCGGTGCCGACGCATATCACGCCGATATGGCGGAGAGCGAAATCCCCCCGTCCGAGGGTTGGGCGTGGATGAACGAGGACCGCCGAATCGCCTACGTGCTCAAGCGCAAAGCCAGTAAAACCGCAGAGCAACGCGCCACCAACACGCTTTTCGCGCTCATCGTTACGCGCGTGGCGGCCATGGTCGACACATGGCGCGTATCCCGCGTGCGGGAAGATATTCAGCGCACGCGCGAGGCGGATACCGGAGGGCATCTGAGCGGATCGATCGAACCCCGTGGCGAAGAACTGCTACTTCGTGTGGGTTGGACGGGCAGCTTCTGATCCCTGCACATGGGAGGCCACAATCATGCGAAACCCTGGCCGACTAATCGGATTGCTTATTCTCGCCTGCCTGGCGATGCCGGCACAAGACGCCTTCGCCTCCAGTTTCTGGCTGCTTACACCCGACAAAGAACCCTACGGCCTATCCCTGGAATTCGATCCTTGGATGTTCGGGCTACCTCGATGCTCCGATATGGCCTTGGGTCCTATGAAGAGTGTTTTGCTCATCACCGAAGAAGGACAATTGCTTCTCGTGGATGGCGGCGAACGCCACGGCTTGGATGGTTCCCTGCTCGACGGTGTTTGGCCCGAGGCCATTGCCGCCGATGGATCCGACTGGCTCCTCTTGCATCGCCTGGGAGGCGAGCTCATTCGCCTTGGGCGAAGAGGGGAATACCTGAGACGTGTACAACTTCCCCAGGGGCGTTGGCGTGATGTGGCCGTTTGCGCGTCGGGACGAATCTGGTTAGCCGATCCCGCCGGCGAACGTTTTTTGGCCATGGGCCGAGGCGGCCAGACTCTTCTCGATTGGTCTCTTCCGCGCCTTCTCTCGGGTCAAAGTGGACACTTGAACAGCTGGTGTACCGACGGCGAAGGGGGTCTGCTTCTGGCCATGGAAGGTATCGTCTTCCATCTCAACGCGGCGGGAAATGTGGAAGGCTCCTGGAAACTACCGGAGTTCGTGAACACTCCGCGCCTTGTGGCCATCGGTGATGGGCGGATTCTGGTTTCGGAGCAAGGTGAGCAGTTGGCTCAAATGACCTATCGGCGGGATCTGGGGCTCCTGGTCTTGGCCGATGGGGGGCGAAAAATTCTGAGCGCCCCGGGTATTCCGGAGCCCGGGCCATGAGACTTGGGGCATTCGCCTCGTTTCGTGTTGCTCTTCTAGTTCTCGCAATGATTGCTGGTGCAGGCAAATGCGAGGACAATCTCAAGTATCACTTCAAGGACAACATTCCCTCAGGCTCTCGTCAATTGAACTTGGGCGTCAGCTATCTCATGCCCGGCAGTGAAATGCTGCTGCTCGATGGTGAGATCCTTCCGCCCGAATTTTATCGTCTGGATCCAATCCTGGGACGCCTGGAGCTTCTGGATCTTTTTCCCGGCGGGAAACTTGAGATCCGGGCTGATCTTCGTCCCTATCGACTGGCCCGTCTACGTACCCTGAACCCGCTAAAATCTTGGCGTGATCTGGCTGGTCGGGAAGTCCGCAGCGAAGAGAAGCATCCTCTGGTAAGGACGCAGGACAGGAGTTCTGCTGATCCTGCGAGCATGCGCATGATGGGAAGCAAGTCTTTGGTGCTTCGCATGGGTAGCGGTGAAGACATGGCCGTGGAGCAGAGTCTTCGCCTGAGTCTGCAAGGACAGATCGCCGATTCCACTTTTGTGGAAGCGCAGCTTCGCGATGACGATCTTCCTTTTCAACCCGAGGGCAACACGGAAAGGCTGGAGGAACTGGACAAGGTTTCTCTCAGCGTTACAGGACCCGCCGGACGCGCCGACCTGGGCGATTTCGTTTTTGAAACTCGCCATCGAGAACTGACACCCTTCCAGCGCGACTTTCAAGGCCTGGCCGCCACTTGGTCGGGTGAGCGAGGCGAAGCCTCGGTCTTTCTGGCCCAAAGTCGAGGCATCTTCACCAGCGAGGACTTCTATGGTGAGGAAGGATTGCAAGGGCCCTATGAATTGCTCAGCGCCTTGCGACGCGACGGCGCGGTGATTCTGGCGGGAAGTGAGCGGGTGTTCCTCAACGGGCGGCCACTCACCCGGGGACGCGATCGTGACTATGTCATCGACTACGACCAGGGCTCGGTGACTTTCGGAGCTGCTTGGCCCGTTTCCGCCTCCGACCGTATCCGCGTGGACTTTCGCTACAGCCTCGAGGCTTGGCGACGCAGCGCTTGGGGCGGGGGCGGCGCTACCCGCGTTGCGGGCCTGCGCGTGGACTATTTGCATTTCGACGAGAGCGACGATGCGGACAATCCCCTGGCCTTTGCCCTGGATGACGAGCGTCTGGCGGCCCTGGAAAACGCAGGTGACGATTTGACCCTGGCCGTGACCGACGGTGTTTCGGCAACACCGGGACAGGGGCATTATGTTTGGGTGGATTCGGTTTCGGTGGAACTGCCCGGACATTTCGAATGGGTGGATTCTCTGGGCGACTACGAATTGCGTTTCCGGGAAATGGGGGCAGGGCTCGGCGATTATCGTGCGGCGGGCATCGCCGAAGGGGGGCGCCGCATCTACGAGTGGACCGGTGAGGGTTTGGGCTCATTCGCCCTGGGAGAAGAACTGGCCGCGCCCCAAAGCTTCTCCATAGAATCGCTTCGCCTGGATTGGCAACGAGGTTCCTGGAGACTTAGCAGCGAGATGGCGCTCAGTTCCTACGATGCCAACTCCCTTTCTCAAAAGGACGATGACGACAACGAGGGCGTCGCCATTCGCTTTGGCCTCCTGGGCGACTGGGCAGGTCCCCTAGATCGGCGCGCCAAACTAGAGATGAGCGCGGGACGGCTGGAAGCTCGTTTCAAGCATCCGGGGGCGAGACGCGGGCGGCACGAGTACCGCGATTGGAATCTTGCAGCACGCCCGCAAAACGCCGATGAGGACGAAGCAACCCTGAACCTGTCCTGGGGACGTTTGGACGAAGGGGGTCTGTTGCTCGGGGCAGACGCTCTGCGCTTTCGGGGACACTACAAGGGTATCCGGGAGCATTTGCGGGCGAGTATGCCCATGGGCAGGGTCTTGTTGCTCACGGAAAGTAGCCTGCTTCAGAGTCGGGATGAAATCCTCGGCGATGGCTCGGGGCTTTTCGCGAATTTGGGCATGCGAGGACCGGGAGGATGGTTACCTGATTTCTCTGCATCACGTCGAAGTGTCACGGCCCAGCCTGCCGATTCCCTAGATAGTTCTCGCGCACCCGAACAACGGGCTAGTTTCGACCATGACCAGGTGGAGCTTCGGATGCACGGAGGAGGGACCGCCGCTTGGGAACTGGCTTGGGGGGAAGAGGAGATTCGCGCCGGTGAAAACCGTGATCGCGTGAGTCGCCTTCGCGCCTCCTTGGGCGGTTTCAATCTGGCCGGTGCGAAAACCAGTCTGTCCGGGCATTTCCGTCAGCGCAAAGGATTTCTGGAAAAGGATCAATTCCTGGCCGAGGGACGAATGGTCTGGCTTCCCCAAAATCAGGGTTGGTATGGTCAGGGGCTCTATCGTCTTGGAAGTCGACAACAGCGATTGCGGGAAAGCCGCCTGGTGTTCGTCGGATTCGGCGCGGGAGATCGAAACGAAGAGGGCGTTTACCTGGGTGAAGGTGAGGGCGAATATCGTCTCGTGAGCCTGCCCGCCGAAGAAAGCGCCCGCACGCGTAACCTTGAAATCGAGGCCAGTTTGCTCCGTGAGCCTGCGAGCAAGGGAACATGGTTTTCTTTGCTGGCCTCGGAGACACGACTGGTATTGCTGGAAGAAAGCCGCGACGCGAGTATCGGCGACTTGCTTCTACTCCGAAGCTCTGCCCTTCGAAGAGATGGGTCGACGCTGTTGGGTGAACTGAGCGTGCAGCAAGAACTGCGATATCCTCTGGCAAAGGCCTGGAGGGTTCGATATCGCGGGGAACTGGTAGAGCGCCACGACGAACGTTTCGTTAACGGTGCACGGCGCGATCGACAAATTCACCATCAATTACGACTCAGGCGCGGCGGAAAGTCGGGCGAGTTCAGCTTTATCCTTCGAAACGAATTCAACGAGCGATTCGACGCAGCCGGTGGCGGGGGAGGTAGTTATCGGGTACTAGCCCGTGGTGGCGAGGGCGAGGGCAGTATTAGGCTGGGCGATCGACTGGGTGGAGGTTTTCGCGGAGGTCTGAAATGGCAACGCGATGAAAGCCGCGAATTGGCGGTGAGGAATCTCATCTTAGAGCCGCGCTTGAGTTTGAGTCCCATTAAATTGATTCGCCTTGAGGTCTCCTGGGAGTTCACGCGAAGCAAATACAGCGAGGGCGATCCCAATGCGGGGCGCCCCTGGTTTTTCGATGCCGAAGGATGGAAACGGATTTTCCGCATCGAAGGGAGCGCGCAGGCGGGAAGTCATCTGACATTTAGTGCGCTCTATGAAATGCGGGAAGAGGAAGATCGCGATCGTGTTCAACGCATGCGTTTGGAAAGTCGAGCCTTCTTTTGATTAGGCAGCAAAAGCATTGCTTACTGCGAAAATGCGGGTTGCTCCTTTGGGCAATTTTCGCTGTTTTGCTGTGCCTGCTTCCGGCCAAGGTGTCCGGTGAAGTGCTCTATCGCTTAAGGGCATTGCGCGCGGATTCCCTGATTTTGACTTCGCCCTGGAGTATTGGCGAAACAATGACGGCCATGCAGTTTGAAAAGGCTGGCGAGGAATGGCTCGCGGGCATGGATCGATCAGGGCAACCTTTCGCACAACTCTGGACGAGTCCACTCAGTGACGCGGCGGGGGACACCCTCGATTTTGAAGCTCACTTTTTGTCAGGGCCCGCAGGGCCATTAGGCGAGATCCGCGTTGTGGGCGGCAAACGACTCAGCGAAGTGTTTCTCGCGAAAATGATGCGCCTGCCTCACAAAACCAATTTCTCCCTGGCAGCAGCAGAACGTGGACGTGCGCGCCTGATCGGAACGGGATGGTTTAGCGAGATCGATCCTCCCGTACTTGGCTGGGATCCCGTTGAGGCCAAGGTGGGTGTCCTCTACCGAGTGCGCGAGCGTCCACGCCCCAATCGCGCGGGACTTTTGCTGGGAGGTGGATCGGGACAGCAATTCGGCAGCGCCGACCTGGCCCTATTCAGCCCTTTCGGCGGAGGAAGAAGCTGGACTCTGGCCGCCGATTGGCAGAGCGGGGCACGGAGCGAGGTGAGCCTGGACTTGCGTGAACCGCGCATACTGGGGCAGGCCCTCGATCTTGGTTTGCGTTTTTACCGCAGCCTTCAAGACAGCACTTGGCTCCGGCAGTCCCTCGATCTGGAAGTAGAGCTTCCCCTTCCCGCCGGATGGCGTGGCCGTGTAGTTTGGGGTTTCGAGCGCACACTCTTTAGCCAGGAAGACCGTGAAATTAGTCGAAGGCGCCAGGGCCTGGGTTTGCGCTGGCGTGGGCTGTCACCGGGCGAGACCGGCGAACGTCGACTGAGGATGGACACAGATCTCCTCATTCGGGAAGATGGCGGTGAAAGTGAAGAGCAGTGGGAGTTGTCGGGGGAAGCATTGTGGGCACAGCCTCTGCGTGGCCAAGTGAAAGCCAGGCTGCGGGCCGCCGGTGTCTGGTTGCGAGCGCGAGAGCCTATTAGTGAGGCCGAACTCTATGCCATGGGTGGCGCCACGAGCCTGCGCGGTTGGGATGAGGAACACTTTAGGGGAGACGGCGTTGGCTACACTTCCCTGGAGTTTGCCGTCGGACGCGGACTTGAGCTTGCCGCCTTTCTGGATTATGGTCGGGGCCGCCGGGACACAGGCGAGGAGATCCTGAGCTTCGAAGGATGGGGTTATGGCCTGGGGCTCAGAGCGCCAGGTGAGAGAGGGAGTCTATTCCTGGATCTTGCACTGGGAGAAGGTGGTTCCATCTCGGATCTCAGAGTTCACTTGAAGCTCGAAACAGGATTTTAGCAGGAAGCGTGAGATGAATCTAGAAGCGGCAAAGAAGCGCTGGAAGAGATTAACCGCCGAGATTCGCGGTCATGACGAACTCTATTATCAACTCGCCGAGCCGGCTATCAGCGATGAGGCCTACGATGCGCTTCTCCGCGAGTTGACGGATTTGGAAGAGGTGCATCCCACACTGCGTCGGCCCGACAGTCCCAGTCAGACCGTTCGGGAAAGCCGCGACGATAATTTCCCTCCCTACGAACACCCGAGCCCCATGCTCAGTCTTTCCAATACTTACAGCTTCGATGAACTCGACGCCTTTTTCGATCGTGTGGCCCGCGGGCTGGAAGATGATACGCCCCAGGCCTGGAGCGTTGAGCCCAAGGTGGATGGTGTGGCCTTGGCGCTGCACTATCGCGAGGGCCGGCTTCACGTGGCGGTTACTCGTGGTGACGGCAAGATCGGCGACGACGTGAGTGCCAATGTGCATCGCTTCATTAATCTGCCCGCAGAGTTGCACGAGCCGCTGAGTTTCGAAGTGCGCGGCGAGGCCTACATGGATCGTAGTCGTTTCACTGCGCTCAATGCTGCGAGGGAACGATCCGGTGAAGAGCCTTTCGCCAATCCCCGCAATCTGACCACCGGCACTTTGAAGTTGCTGGATGGACGCGAGTCGGCGCGTAGGGGCTTGTCTTTTGTGGCTCACAGTGTGGTGGAACACGATCTCGGAGAAAGCCATCATCATGAATTGGAGCGCCTGGACGCACTGGGCCTTCCGGGTCTGCCGCTACGAAAAGTTTGTATGGGGCGTGATGAAGTCGTGGAGTGGATCAGGCATCTGGACGCATCGCGTGCGGAGCTTCCTTTTGAAATTGATGGCGCTGTGATCAAGCTGGATAAGCTGGCTCTGCGCAGGAAGCTTGGCGCCACCAGCAAGAGTCCGCGCTGGGGCATTGCGTTTAAATATGCGGCTGAAAAGGCTGAGACCACGATTCTTCGCATCGCACTTCAGGTGGGACGCACCGGCGCGGTTACACCCATCGCCGAATTGGAACCGGTTCAGTTGTCGGGCACTACGGTTAGCCGCGCCACATTGCATAATCGCGAGGAAATCGCACGCAAGGACATCCGCCAAGGCGATCGGGTTCTCGTGCAGAAAGCGGGGGAGATCATCCCTCAGGTTCTAGAAGTTCTGAAGGACCGTCGAGATGGCTCCCAGAAACCTTTTGCCTTCCCCAAGAAATGTCCGGCTTGCAATGAGCCGCTTCTTCACCTGGAAGACGAGGCAGCCATAAGATGTGTGAACCCGGCTTGCCCGGCGCAACTCTATCGGCGCCTTGTTCACTTTGCCAGTCGCGGAGCACTAGACATCGAAGGGTTGGGCGGCAAGTGGGTGTCCATCCTGCTTGAGGAAAATCTGATCCAGTCGCTATCCGATCTCTATCGCCTCAACTTGGAATCCCTCCTCAAGCTGGAACGCATGGGAGAAAAAAGCGCAGCCAATTTGCTTGCGGCCCTGCAGGTAAGTCTCAAGCGACCATGGCGCAGAAAGATCTTCGCATTGGGTATTCGACATGTGGGTGAAGAAACCGCCAGGACCCTGGCCAGGAACTTCCCCGATCTGAATGCCCTGCGAACCGCTACATTGGAAGATCTTATGGAAGTGTCTGATGTAGGAGATATCGTGGCGCAAGCCGTGCTGGACTACTTCCAATCGGAAGCGTTGGCTTCTGAAATATCGGAACTTGAAAACCTTGGCTTCTTCGAGGAGAGCGAAGAGACTGTTGAAAGATTACTGCAAGATTTCAAGGGTATGACCGTGGTCATTACCGGCAGTCTCGAGCACTTCGGTCGGAATGAACTCAAGGATCTGCTCAGCGCACGCGGAGCCAAGGTGACCAGTTCGGTTTCGAAAAAAACGAGTTTACTCATTGCCGGAGAAGCCGCCGGCAGCAAATTAAGCAAGGCTGCGGAAATGGGCATTGAAATCTGGGATGAGGCCCGCCTGCTTTCGGAATTGAATGATGAGTGAGATGCTGTGATTGACCTATTGTCAGTTTAGAGCTAGATTGGTCCTGAATCGTTCCGGAGGTGAATTGTGAAAGCGACTGCGATCATCCTGATGCTCTTCTTGGCTGTCTCGACCTTTGCCGTAGATCTTCCCGTGTATTGCACTTTCGATTCAGACACTCCCGGTTCACCTCCCGCCCTTGGCGGGCCACATCAACCCAGTGAAATCTCAACACCTCCCGGGGGTTCTATTCTGGTTCAGGCTGATGCCAACGGCATCGCCTCCCAGCCCTGCGTTATCGATGATGGGGGGACGGGCAACTATGGTCTCATCGCTTTCATGTTTGAACCCATTTCCACACAGATCATCCGGATGGAAGCCTTACTGAGCTTGAATCAGCTGATGAACAGTTATCCAATTCAAACCATCGACAGCCAGGCTATTGTAGCTTTCCGCATGGGAGTCAATAATCTGGGTGAGATTAACGACTACCTTGGTACTGTTCTCGGCACCTACACACCGGGTGTGCCATTTGCCGTTCGAATCGACGCGAATACGATAAACGAAACTTGGTCCTGCACGATCGATGACGAACTCAACGGGTTTGAAGACGACTTCACCCATACTGGTCTTGAATATGTGAACAATCCCGATCTCATCATCGACCTCAAGTACCTGACTTTTTGTACTAACACATGGGATACCGCCGGCACTTCGATCCTGGCCGTGGATAATGTTCGCATCGAGCTTATGGGAACCGATATCGATCAAACCACCTGGAGCGGTATCAAAGCGCTTTACTAGCGAATCCTTGACCTTCATTCGGCCATGCCTCAGCATGACCGCGTGAGTACCCAAACCCAATTGAAGCGAGATCGCAGCCTGCGGCGCCGCTCCCGGCTGAAGGAGGGGCTGCGAGGTTATCCATGGCTGTTTCGCATGGCCAAGGAAGTCCTGATAACAGTTAAAATTCTT
>JACNKJ010000214.1 GCA_014382085.1 bacterium | reverse complement strand
CAGCAAGGCGAATGAACTCATAGGTTTTGCTGCGAGAAAAGCCGAGAGCTTCTTCCGCATAGAGATGAATGCTGGCATAGCCCAGCCCACGATAGAGCTTGCCCCTCAGGATTTCGGCGAAAAGGGTGACCGCTGCGCTCTCGGCTTTGCGCATGGCGGCGAGCGTTCTAAGCAGTCGTTCGTGGACAACTTTTGCATCGGATTGTTCGGACAATTCCCACTCCAAATATTGGCGTCTCCGGGAGGAGAAGAGAGCGGGGAGGGTAGAAGTAAGATAGCGAATCGAGGCCTAGAAATCAAGGCCTAACTATATTATTATCAACAGGTTAAACCGCCACTCGGGCATGTTTCTTGCCACCGCAAACAGACAAAAAGTCCACCCGGGTGGACGCCGGGACAAGCCAGCACCTAGCGCGAAGGCAAGGAACCGAAAACGGTGAATCATGGCTCGCTACCCACACGAAACCCTGAAGCGCTAGCTAGGGATTAGGGCGAAGCGCATTCGCTTCCCCCATCAGCGATTCGATCAGTTTTATCCAGGGCTTGATATTCGGATTGCTCGTTCCGTATTGTCGGTTTCAACTGGATGCAAGCATGTCGATTCCATGATCGACCAGCGAGTTGCGTGACCTTCAGTGGAAAAGAACACAGTTGAGGTTCAAATTTGATTTCAGGAGTGATGATATATCGAATTCTACCACTGGCAACTGCGTTGCAGTTACTGCCACTGTCTGTGGCCTCATCTGCTTCTAGGATAGATGTTGCGTCACTTAATTCCCGGATTGAGCTCTCTATTGTTGAAGGAAGAACTTGGTCGCATACACCAGGTGGAATCGCGGGAATCCTTTTTGACATTGATAGCGCTATCTTCCCCGCAGAATATGAAGTGTACAATGTGCTAGGAGCCACTAGAAAAGCTACGAGCATCGTCTTCCTAGACAACAACGAACTCGATTCTCAAGAGGAGCAGTGGCTAAAGGTAAAAATCGTACAAATCCAGGAAGGCCCATGGAAGGTTGATTCGATTATACCTTGTTCGGCAAGCCAAGTTGAGGAGGCGATAGAAAAGATAGAAAAACGTCGAAACTTCGTACTCAGTCCTGGCTTTGACTTCTACACACAAAGCCCATTGGAGTTAATCCAGTTTCTTGCGGAGAGAGAACACCCGAAATGGCACGCCCCCCTGATTTGGCCTGGGTGGATAAAAGAGAGTGATATTCCTGCTTTGATGGAGCTCATATACTCGAAGGAGCCATGTGCGCATATTGAAAGCATGGTGAGCCCATCTACCGGTAACGAATGGTCAACTGTGGGAAACCTAGCGGCTTTTCTGATCGACAGCTTTCGACATGATTCGGGCTTGCCCCGGTTTGGCTCCAGAAAATTCACTTGGGATATCAATGAGATTCAGGAATGGTGGGAGGGGTGGCGTGAATCAAAGTGATTCCTTCCATTTGCCAGAGGGTTTGCCTTCAAAGGGACTTATTCGATGCTTGAACCCGGACAGTTCGAGTTAAACGAGGCGTGGCTCGTCTTCCAGTTGAACGAGGCACCTGTCTCTACGGAAGCCGACGGTGACTTCAACGTCGTGTGCCTCATGGAGGCTGCAAGCCTCTACATTCTCGCAATCGAGTTCGTCCCGACTCAGGAACCCGTCGCTGACCAAGTCGCAGTTGGCCTCCTTGAGAAGGGAAGGTTTAAGGGAAGGACCCTTCCTCAACAGCTCCTGATTTCATCCGGCCTGGATTTCAATTCGTTCAAGGTCCATGCGAAGCGTCTGGGAATCGAGTTTGTGCTTCAACCCGAGGATACCCTTCTCCCGTTCACTTCAGAGGCGAAAGAGGGATTTAAGGCTCACAGTGGCGGCGATGGTGTGCCATGAGTCCAATGGCATAGATTGGCCTCTAAGATTCCGGAAAGAACGCCTCTGCCTCCACGTCGAAGAGCGGATCCAGTTCGAGGGAGTCCAGCATCCAGTCGTGGATGATTCCATTGCTGGCCACGATGCTGAGCCCGGCCAAGGCATCCGGCCGTCCGGCTAGATCGCTCACTCGTCCTCCCGCCGCGCGCACCAGATAGATGCCCGCCGCCACATCCCAGGCATTGAGCCCCATTTCCCAGAAACCATCGAGGCGGCCCGCAGCCGTGAAGGCCATATCCAGGGCAGCGCTGCCCGCTCGGCGCACGCCACGAGTCGCATGAAGCATGAAGTCCAGATTGCGGAGATTCACGGTGGCGTGGGTGCGGCGCGAATCGGCGAAACCCGTGGCCATAAGGGTATGGGATGTGTCGCTTCGATCGCTCACCGACATGGGCGCATCATCCAGATGGGCGCCGAAGCCTTCGTAGCCGTGGAAGGTTTCACCCAGACGAGGCGCGTGGATAACCCCGAGTATGGGATGCCGGCCACGAACCAGGGCCACGGAGATAGCGAAGAAGGGATGTCCGTAGGCGAAGTTGGTGGTGCCGTCCAAGGGATCGATGATCCATAGCAAGTCATCTTCGCCCGAGCGTCTGAGCCCCTCTTCACCCAACATGCCTGCCCCAGGCAGCAGTTCGCCTAAGAGATCGGCTAAACGAACCTCGCTTTCCCGATCCACCCATGAGACCAGATCCCGCGTGCCCTTTTCGTCCATGGATTCGGGATCTACACGTCCAAAATGCTCTAGCTGAAAACGCCCAAGGTCCTGCACACCGGCCACGAGACGAAGGTGGAGCTTCGGGTTCCAAATTCCATCCATGCGATCACTCCTTGCGGCGGGCGGGTGATTCTATCTAAGTTCGAGAACCAAGATAGCACAGGCCCCGGCAAAAGGAAGATCGGCCATGGCTCTTCGAATCGGCAGCATCAACGATGGACAACTTTTCCTGGACGGTGGCGCCATGTTCGGTGTTGTGCCCAAGGTCCTCTGGGAGCGAAAAAACCCGGCGGATGCGCGCAATCGAATTGAACTGGGGCTGCATTGCATGCTCATCGAAGGCGAAGGTATCCGCGCCATCGTGGACACGGGCGTGGGCGACAAGGGCGACGACGAATTCGCCGACATCTATGGCCTGGAATCCAGCGGGCAATTGCGAAAGGCCTTGGCGCGGCGGGGTATCATGCCCCAAGACATCACCCACGTAATCAACACGCACCTGCACTTCGATCATTGTGGCGGCAACACTACCTTGAATGAAAGGGGCGAGGTGGTTCCGGCATTTCCATCCGCTCGATACATCGCGCAAAAAGGGGAGTGGGAAGAAGCGCTGAATCCCGGCGATCGAAGCCGCGCCAGCTACATGGGACCGGATTTTCTGCCCGTCCAGGCGGCGGGTCTACTTGATCTAGTTGAAGGCGAGGTGGAAATTCTACCAGGCATCACGCTGATACCCACCCCGGGACACACACGGCATCATCAGTCCATCTTGGTAGAGACCGAAGAGGGGCCCGTCTTTCATCCGGGCGATCTCATTCCCACCAGCAGCCACCTACCCCTACCCTGGGTGATGAGCTACGACCTTCATCCTGTGGAAACGGTGGAAACCAAACGTGGGATTCTGGCCCGCGCACAGGCGGAAGCTTGGAAATTCTATTTCCAGCATGAACCCGGTGAGCATCCCTATGGCGAGATGGAATGGGTGACTACGAAGAAAGGGGAGAAGCCGGTGTTCCGGCCCCTCCCCTTCTCTGATTGAATCGCCCTACATTTCGCCGAAGAAATTAGGCCGTAGGCATTCGAGCTTCTCGGCCACCTCATCCGGATACAGATGCCAAAGGGCTGCCGAGACACTGGACAACAGACTGTTGCCATCCTGGGGCGTGAAGCAGTATCCCGTCACTTCCTTGCCATCCTCGCTTACGTGCAGCGACGGCATGGCGAACACGGTCTGGTTCAAGATACGCCCGTAAGCGCCGTGATCGCGGCCGAAGGAAAACACAACACCCGAGCTTTTCTGGTTGGTGCGCGCAAGGCGGTCGTTCCCGCGAATCTGCTCGACGATGGTTTCCTTGTCCGTGGGACTGTTCAGTTTCAAACTGAATTGAATGATGTGCATGTACTGCGAGTTCACCTTCATGGCGCTTGAGAACACGTTCAGATCGATTCCCTTGGTGCCATAGAGGTGGAAGACGTCCCGCGCATGGTGAGTGCCGAACTTGGCGTCGCCATGGGATCCCACTTCGGGAGCGGGAATGAACTTGCTCGACTGGGTGATATCGTTGGCGCGGCGGATGCAAACGAAACGACCCTCGTCGAGGTTGCCGTCGCCATGTGGCTTGAGGGCGATGTTTTCGATGATCACGGCGATGTTGTGAGTGTTGCAACTCACGATTTGCAGGAACTGATCTTCACCGCGCACCAGCACTTCGTCGTTGATACCCCGTGCATAGGGCTTGCCGAATCCGAATTCGCTTCCCTGGGCCAGGAAAAGCCGGCTGCCATCGGCGTACTTGTTGTAGAGCTTTTCCTTTTCTTCGTTACCGGCGGGGGTACAGTCGATAATGACCGAGGCCTGCTCGATGGCCTGCTCGGATTCGTAGTCGGCATGAAGGTCCATGGCTTCGAAGCCTTCGCGCGCATCGTCATTCACACACAACTTGGCGCCACGACGAACCAGATCTTTGATTTTTGGTTGATCCAGAGGAGTGGGAGTACGCTTGTGAAATGTGACCTCGTCGATTCCGAGATCTGCTTTGTTGGCCACCAATAATCCGGTGAGAGGTTCACCGATGGTTCCCGTTCCAACGACATGTACGATGCGCTTCATGGAAATCCGCCTTTTTTGCGAACGTCCCACCAGCGATCAGCCAGCAGAGCTGGAATAGCGGACCGCCAAATCGGATCGTCCGTTACAAAGATTCTCCGGATCGGTAAGCAAGCCGACCCGGAGTGCTACTACTTCTTCTTCTCCAAAGTTTGACCCGCAGGACCGACTCCGGGTTCACCCGTACCGGCCTTGGGATTGTTGGTCGTCTCTTCGCCCACCGAACCGAGCTTCCGAATTTTCCGGCCGCCCTTGTACACGGTTTCGTTAAGCACTTCTTTCAGCAGCTGTGCATTGGAGGCGGCCTGCTGAGCCACGGGCGTGTTGGGATCGATCTCTACCACGAGATCCCATTCCACCACCGCTTCCCGATATATCTGCGCCTCGGCGAAGGCAACACCAAGATTGTAGTGAGCGTCCTGACTCATGGGATCAACTTCGAGTGCGCGACGATAAGCGTCGATGGCACCGTTGCTGTCGCCCTTGTTGTAAAGGCTGCCGCCCAAATTCACCAAAGTCGCCACATGATCGGGCTTTACCTCGAGCGCACGCTGATACCAGAACACCGCCTGCTCGTAATCTTCCTTCTCGTCGTAGAGCGCACCGACGCTACCGATGGCGGGAAGATGGTCGGGCATCTTCAGTGCCGCGTTCTCATAGGCGAAAAGAGCGCTGTCCATATAGGTCGATCCACCCTTGCCGTGCGAATAGTCGAAGTAGGCGTCTCCCAGGAGCTTGGAGAGTAATCCGTTGTCGGGATCCTTGCGAAGCTTTCCCTTAACGATCTCGATACGCTCGACCGGATCGATATCGTCCAGGCTCTCCCAGAACGCTTCCGACCAGAGGCTCTCAAGGCGCTCATCGCCGGAATAGCGCTTCATGAGCTTTTCGATACTGGCCAGTCTCTCTTTTGCAGGCTTTTCGCCGAGCTTATCCAGACGGGACTGGGGCACATCCAGGGCCATGGCCAGCAGTGGCAGAATTAGGATCAACAAGATGGCAATGCGTTTCATCATGACTCCTCATCAATAGGGAAGCGAACGGCGCTTCCACTTTTCCGAAGTGCGCAAGCTGAGAGCCAGGCCCCAGCGAGTTTCCGAAGCTGTTCCACCGGCATCCAGGTTCTGCATGAAGACTGCGAGATCCACCGATCCCTTGCCTTCCTGAACCCTGAATCCGGTGCCGAAACTGTAGATCATCTCCCGTACGATTCCACCGAGTACGGGTTCTTCGCCGGGGAACCGTCCATAGCGGAATCCTACACGGAAGGGAATGCGGCGCTCGGGCCTGAGCCCCTTACGCGGACGGATCCACTTCCACTCGTATCCCATTGAGAAGCGATCCACGTCGTAGAGCGATTCGCTCTCTATGGGAGAATCGTATTCGCTCCAAGACAGGTGCTCCCATCCGACCGAGAGTGTGTTGCTCGGTCCCGGAGACCAACTGAGGCCGGTGGACCAGGATGCAGGATAGCTGCCTCTCAAGCTGCTTTCTTCCACATGGGTCTGCCCGGCGATTTGCACGGCGCTGAGTCCGCTGAGATTCGCGCCGCTGCGGTAGAGCAGGGATAGATCAACACCCTTGCCCAATCGTGCCTGAAGGCCCACATCGATGGCCGTGCCGTGCCAATCAGCCTCCCTCTTCACCTTCCGGTCGAAAACTTCGGAAGAGTCGGGGAAGCTATAACTCCACTCCTGGAAGAGATTAGCACGCAGCATCGAAAGAGCAAGACCCACGCGAAGACGATCGTTGCTTTGCCAGGCCACGCTGATGGGGAAGGTGCTCACACCACCCTCTTGCCTGAGATTCAACTCGTAGTCGCCTTCCCAATCGGATGAGTCGTCAACGTAATCATCGAGAACCCGATCGAGAGTATAGCTACCTCGGCTTCGAAGCATGGACCGGTAACCGAGGCCTAGTCGCCAACCTGCGGGCAAGGCGAGTGTGAACTGGAAGGCGGGGAAATCCTGGCGGTTTTCGGTCCCAGTTCCTCCGACGGTGTCGCGACGGGACTGTCGGAATTGAATGACGGTGGAGAAGGTCACCCCATTGAGACCGGCCAGAAGCGCGGGATTGGAGGGCAGACCACTCTGGGTATTCCAACGAGCTTCACCGGAGCCACCGAGGGCCAAGTTGACGGCGTCCATGGTCAGCAGCGGCTCACCAGGCTGAGACAGTTCAAGGGGGCTCTCTCCCATGGCCAGGACGGGCAGAAGCAGCAGGATGATCCAAACTCTATTCAAAGTCGGGCCTCCTGGCGTAGATAATCTCAAGTCGGGGATCCTTGCCGGGTTCATCCAAGAAGAATGAGAAGCTGCGCGGACGCTCGTCACGGCCGTTTAGGGCCAGGACGATTCCGTGGTTCTCTCGATCTCCCTGCATCCACTCCTGCACCCAAGTGGTCAGGGGAATGGTGATGGTGTTCAGAGGATCTCCGAATCCGTCGAAGAGGTCGAGGGCCGAGACGAGACCATAGTTGTCGTCTTCGTTGTATTCGGGAGCATCGACGTCGAATTCTTCGTTCAAGGCCAAGGCCCGCAGCGTGAGTCCGCCGGAATCCCGGTCCTGTACACCCGCGCCGATGATGCTGGCGGAATCGGGACAGAGGTAGAGCCGTGCGCGCATGACCATGAGATCGTCGGCGCGAAGGCTGTCGGGCAGGAAGACAGACAGCTGGGTGAAGCGAGCCATTCCCGTGGCCAAACTGATCTCGCCGGCGCCCACGGGATCGATGCGGCTGAGCGCCTGACCATTTTTCGCACAGTAAATGGTTTCGGACTTCGACTCATCGATAAAGTAGTCGATGACGAGTCGAGCCGGCGTGGCGTCCTCGCCCGCGGGTGTTTGGGAACTCAGGCTGTAGAGGCGCAGTAGTCCACTGTCGTTGCTGATGGGCAGTTGGAAGGCCAAATTCAAGCTATCCCCGTTGGCGCTGGCTTCCAGCCATTCTATTGTGAGCTCGCGTGAAATGGGGATGGCGAACTGCGTGTCGATGTCTTCATCGACAGCATAGGGGCCTGCGCCAGTGGCATCTACCGGGGAGAGGCCATCCAGCGAGGTCAAGATTTCTTCGGATCCCGGCCATGTGTCGAAACTCATGAGATCAACACGGATGTTTCGATCGAGGTCGGGATTGTCCCCCACAAGCTCCTCGCTGCTGCCCTCGGGAATCCAAGAGGCGGGAGGAAGATCCACGATGAAAGTTGCGCCGGTGATGTAGGGTTCGAATTCTTCCGCGGCCGAAAGGTCGAAACTCCAAATGGGCTCGGCCTTGAATCCGGAGAGCACGCGATCGTCGCCGCAGTAGAGCATCTCGGGATCGTAGAGCGGCAACTCTTCTTCCCAGAAGCGCACGGAGATGATGGGCGTGATGCCCGGTTCATAGACCAGGAGTTCACCCGGCGGATCCAAGTCGCTGGACTGGGGACCCAAGGGTGTGGGCCCGGGCTCCAGGCAGGCGAGCAACGGAAGCAGTAGCAGCCAAATCAGAGGGGAGAATCGTCTCACGTCATTCCCGATATCAGTGGAGGTTTCATACCCAGGCCGCGGGATTCTACGCAAAGGGCCCCGGCCCGTCAAGAAGACCCGCAGCATGGCCACGGGCCTTCGAATTCTTGGGAAGTCTTGCGTCTAAAACCTTGTCAGCAGAGTAAGTTCCACGCCGTCGAAGGCCGGCTCGTAGCGGCATACGCCGCCAATGCAGATATATCCTGCCCGGCGCCCGCCCGCAAAAAAGCGAATTTCGTGCATATCGCCTATGGGACCGGCCAGCTGCACCCCCGACCAGGATTCCCGGATCTCTTCCTCGGCCTGAAGAATCTGCTGGTCTTCGGTCCAATTGAGGAATTCACTCAACACTGAAATCGACCAGCCATTGGGAGCGATGATTTCAGCCACGATGAGATCGTCATCAAACTCCCCCACGTAACCGGAGTCCTTATGTTGATGTTCCCATTCGAACATGAGCTCGTAGGATTTCAATCCCAGGCGCAGATCGCCGGCCAAAGTGAGATAGTTCTCATCCACGAGACTGCCCAGGGGCGACCCGACTTTCTGCTCCTGGTAGTCCACGATCGCGTGGGCAGAAAGCAAGAAGTTGCCGGAAAAGAACTGGTCCCACTCCAAAAAGGTTTCCGCATAGTCCGTTTCGCTGGGCTCACCATCCAGTGACTCAGAAAGCGTGTAGGAAACCAGGAAGGAACCCAAGGGCGTGTTGGCGGAGAGATCGAGTAGGTAACCCTTCTCGTCGTCCATGTTCAACTGATGGGGATGACGATTGAGCAATGTTGCCCGCTGATCATGGATCAAGACAGGCGCTTGATTGGTCGCCGCGAAGTTTTCATAGT
>JACNKJ010000128.1 GCA_014382085.1 bacterium | reverse complement strand
ATGGAGGTGCTGGATAAAACCCGCTGGCGCATCGAGCAAACATTGAAGAGCGAGAAGCGCTACGTGATCCTGGGTGAGGGGCTCCGCTTGGACCGCAGCCAGAAGCTAGCCCTGGAAAAGACCGGCGTGCTGAGTCTGGAAATGGTGTCTGAACGGCTCTACCCACAGGGGCGTATCGGCGCGGCCCTCATCGGATTTCTAGGATCGGAAGGCCAGGGCGCTTCCGGGCTTGAGCTTTCCCTGGAAGGCATTCTTGCGGGACGCCCAGGCGAGGCACAGATCCAGACCGATGACCTCGGTCGCGTCCGGGCGTCGGCCCGAAATCGCACCCTGCGCGAACCGCAGGAGGGTGGTGACGTCTACCTAAGCCTCGATTTCAAACTGCAGGCCCTGGTTGAACGCGAACTGGAAGCCGCGGCCTTGGAAAGCGAGGCCAAGTCCGGTAGCGCAGTGCTTTTGGATCCGTCCACCGGCGAAATCCTGGCCCTGGCCAGCTGGCCCGCGCCCGCGATACGCGGCGGCGAGTACCGGGCCGACGAGTGGAAACTCCTGCCCCTTCAGGGAGTCTACGAGCCGGGTTCCACCATGAAAGCTGTGACGAGTATCGTCCTCCTGGAAGAAGGCGGCGTGACCCTGGACACCCAGGTGGACGCGGAAGATGGAAGCGCCGAAATCGACGGCTTCAATATTCGCGACGACAAGGCCCACCCTGGCTGGCGCAGCTTTCGCGAGGCTTTCATCCTGTCCAGCAACGTTTGCTTCGCAAAGTTTTCACAGCGTGTAAGCGAGGAAGCGCTCTTCGCATCCCTGCGCGATTTGGGCTTCGGCAATATCTACGGACTCGAATATCCCGGTGAACAGTCGGGACGGCTGCGCCCCGTGACCGCTTGGTCCGATCGCAGCAAGCTGACTCTTATTTTCGGTCAGGAACTCAGCGCCACACCTCTGCAAATCACCTCGGCCATCGGGGCTGTGGCCGCAGGCGGCGAACTCTATCGTCCCTGGCTGATTCGCGCCATTCAGGATCAGACAGAGGGCTTGCAGATCCGTGAGCCTGTCTTCCTGCGCAAGGTTTGCCGCAAGAAAACCGCAGGACTCATTCGCGGACTGTGCGGCGAGGTCGTGCTTCAGGGCACCGGTACCGCAGCTGCCGTTGATGGCCTACCTGTGGGCGGCAAGACCGGCACCGCACAAAAATTCAACGAACAGGGCGTCATGCGGGGCAAGTATCTGGCCAGTTTTGTGGGCATGGTTCCCGTGGAGGAACCTCGTTTGGTGCTCGGAGTCTTTCTGGATGAACCTCGCATCGGCATGCATCACGGCGGACAGAGCGCCGCTCCCGCTATGGCCCGCATGGTGCGCGGCATTGCCATCGCCACCGACTACCTTCCTTTGCCCGAGAGCGCCAGCGAGTCCATCGCGGCCATGCCTCAGGGACCGCGGGTGCCGAGTTTCCTGGAAATGGATCCGACCACCGCCGAAAACGAGGCCATGCGCGCGGGCCTGCCCTTCTTGCTTCGCGGCCGAGGTGATCGCGTGGTGGCTCAGGAACCGTCCCCCGGCGCGCCCCTGCCGCCCGGTGAAAAGCTTCGATTGGTATTGGGATCCGCAGCGGGAGAAGTGCAGGAACCCCCCGATCTCGTGGGTCGTACCCTGCGCGACGCCCGTCGCAAGGCGTTGGAAAACGGCTACCGCCTCAGGCCCGAAGGTCGCGGTATCGTCATCGAGCAGTCTAAGCCCGAGGCCGGCACCATTCGCGTGATTCTGGGAGAAAGGAAAAGAGGATGAGCGGCTGGACTCTCGAAAAATTACAGCAGGCTCTGCCCGGCAGCCGCCGTCAAGGTGACGCCGAGATTGCGCATCTGCAAATCGACAGCCGTGAAATTGCTTCGGGCGATCTATTCGCCGCCCTGCCGGGTTTGAAATTCGAGGGTCTCGATTTTTTGCCGCAGGCTTTGAAGGCTGGAGCCGTGGCCGTGTTGGTGGCGGAGGGCCAGACTCTTCCGCCCGAACTTCCCGCACTTTTCTGTGAAGATGTCAGACGGGATGCCGGCCGGATCGCCCATCTTCTGGCGGGAGACCCGACCCTTGAGTGGCCGCTCGTCGGGATCACCGGCACCAATGGCAAGACGACGAGCGCTTACCTGCTGCGTCACCTGCTTTACACGGGCGATCGGGAGTGGGGGCTGCTCGGCAGTGTGGACTATCAGGTGGGCGGACGAAGCGTGGCAAGTAGCCACACCACACCCGACGCCGCCCGGCTGGCGCTCTACCTGGCAGAAATGGCCAAGGCGAATCTTGCCGGAGCGGTGATGGAATGCAGCAGCCACGCCATCGATCAGAAGCGCATCGCTGGATGCCGTTACGCCGGAGCGCTTTTCACCAACTTGAGCCGCGATCACCTGGACTATCATAAGGACATGGAAAGGTATTTTGAGGCAAAGTGCGGCCTGCTGACCTACCTGGAGCCTGGTGCTCCTGCGGTCTACAACATGGATGATCCTTACATGTCGCGAATCGGCGAGTTGTACGAACAATCAGTCTCATATGGTATGCAGAGAGGTGCGGATCTGGGCCTGGTGAAGAGTGAGTGCCATCTGCACTACAGTCGTTTGAGCTGTGAATGGAAGGGTGAATCGCTGGAGTTTACCTCTCCGCTATTAGGAGAGTTCAACGTAGAGAACCTCATGGGCGTGCTGGCTCTGGCCCTTTCACTGGGTGCCAGCGCATCGGATCTTTCTCTAAGCTTGGCAAGTTTTCCTGGCGTGCCCGGACGCATGGAGCGTGTGGGCGAAGGCATCGATCCGGTGATTCTCCTCGATTTCGCCCATACCCCCGATGCCATCGAAAAAGTGGCGGCTGCCTGTCGTTCCCTTTGCCAAGGTGAACTGCGCATTCTCTTCGGCGCGGGCGGCGATCGCGATAAGGGCAAGCGTCCTCTCATGGCCAAGGCGGCTCAAGGTCTAGCCGATCGGGTCATTCTCACCAGCGACAATCCGCGCAGCGAGGATCCCGAACTCATTCTCGACGATGTGGAAGCGGGCTTCGATCCGGCGGCCGCTTCCTGGACACGCATCGTGGATCGCCGTGAGGCCATCGCCGTGGCTCTTTCCGGCGCCGGCAAGGGTGACATGATTTTGATCCTGGGCAAAGGCCATGAGACAAGCCAGGAAATTTCCGGCGAGAAGTTCAGCTTCGATGAGCGACAGATTGTCTTAGACGCGCTTTCGCGAGAAAAGGGAGGCGCATGAGCCAGGGAAAATGGATGATCCACACACTTGAGGGATGCGGACTCCTCAACAATTGGAAAGGCGCGGGAGATCCGGAACGTTTGCGGGCCTGTATCGACACCCGTGCCCTGGAAAAAGGCGATTGCTTCTTCGCACTTGCCGGTGAGCAGGCAGACGGCCATCATTTTGCGCGCAAGGCCTTGGAACAGGGTGCGAGCGCCGTCCTGCTTTCCCAGGAAGATTATTTCAAGGAATTGAGCGGCGAATTCCCCCAAGCATTGATACTCAATGTGGATGATGTGCTTGTCAGTTTGCAGGAACTCGCATCCGCCTGGGTGGGCGAAATGCAGGCGAAGCTGGTGGGAGTCACTGGAAGCAATGGAAAGACCGGCACCAAAATATTCTGCGCCGCCGCCCTTTCGGTGCTCGGTGCAACAGAGGCTAGCCGGGGCAATTTGAACAACCTCATCGGCCTACCCATGAGCACTCTCGGGCTTCCCATGGAAACCGAATTCCTTGTCGCGGAAATGGGATGCTCCAGCTTTGGCGAGATCGCACGATTGGCCGAACTCTTCCAGCCGGAAGCCGGCATTATCACCAACATCGGTGAGGCTCATTTGGAAGTGCTGGGCGACAAAGACGGCGTGGCCAAGGCCAAGGGCGAGTTGGCCGCGGCCCTTCCCAAAGACGGCTTGCTTCTGCTTTGGGAAGAAGATCCCTACGTCTCCACACTGACTTCCTTCTGCCATCCTCGAACCAAGGTTCGCACCTTCGGTTTCAGCGACGCCAGCGACCTCCAACTGGAAGATCTTGGGCCGATGGGTCCGGGGCGGCGCATGCACGTGGAGGGTTATGAATTGACCCTGGCCTCGCCCATGCGCCATTCCATTTTGCAGGCGGGCGCCGCCTGGCTCTTGGCACGTGAGTACGGCGCCGAGCCCGCCGATTTGGTGGAAGCTCTGAGCGCTGCACGCCCGGAAGGCAATCGCAGCTCTCTTTATCAACTAGGCGCTTGGACCGTTATGGACGACAGTTACAACGCCAATCCCGATTCCCTGCGCGCCGCCTTGAACTGGCTGTCCGAGTATCCGGCCCAGGGAAAGCGCTGGGCCATCTTGGGCGACATGTTGGAAATGGGACCCAGAGGACCCGAGGTCCACCTGGAGATCGGGCGGGAAGTGGCGGCCATGGGCAACATCGAAATGATGAACTACGGAAGCATGGCCGGGGCTATGGCGGAACTTGCCGGACATCGCAGTTTTGCGAATCATGAAGATCTGGCTTCGGTGCTGCTGACGGAGCTGGCCGAGGGCGACCTGCTACTCGTTAAAGGTTCTCGCGGCATGGCCATGGAGAAGGTGATCGAGGCGCTGGAAAGCGCCACGGGAAACAGCAGGGAGGCACTGCGCTTTGTTCTATGAACTCTATCCCTATCTTGAAGACTGGTTCTCGGCCTTTCGTGTCTTTCGCTACATCACCTTTCGCAGCGCCTATGCGCTGGTGAGCGCCTTGCTCATCAGCTTCATGATGGGCCCCTGGCTCATCGGCAAACTGAGGCAGTGGCATCTGGGTGAGACTATTCGCGATGACGGCCCCGCCAGCCACAAGGCCAAAGAGGGCACTCCCAGCATGGGCGGCCTGCTCATTCTAACGAGTATTTTGGTGCCGACTCTGCTCTGGGCGGATCTCAGTAATCGATACGTGCAACTGGTTCTCGCGGTCACAGTCTGGACCGGCGCCATTGGTTTTCTCGATGACTACCTCAAGCTTGTAAAGAAGAAGAGCAAGGGTCTAGTCGGGCGATACAAGATGACCGGCCAGTTGCTCTTCGGGCTGGCCCTGGGTGCCTTCCTCTATTTCTTCCCCTTGGAAAGCAGCTTGGGCGTGGCCACGGAGATCCCCTTTTTCAAAGGGGCATTGCTGGAGCTCGGCATCTTTTACGTCATTCTGGTGGTGCTGGTGGTGGCGGGAACCAGCAATGCGGTGAATCTCACCGATGGGCTCGATGGTCTGGCCATCGGCGTCAACGCCTTCGTGTTCTTCGCTTTTACGGCCTTGGCCTATTTAAGTGGGCACAAGAATTTCAGTGAATACCTGCACATCCTATACCTGCCCGGAGCCAGCGAACTCACCATCTACTGCGCTTCGGTGGTGGGGGCCAGTCTGGGGTTCCTCTGGTTCAACGCCCATCCTGCGGAAGTGTTTATGGGCGACACGGGCAGCCTTTCTCTGGGCGGCGCATTAGGCACGGTGGCCATCCTGCTCAAAAAGGAACTGCTGCTGGTGATCATCGGAGGCGTCTTCGTGCTCGAGGCCCTGAGCGTGATTCTCCAGGTTGGCAGCTTCCGATTGCGCGGGGGAAAACGCATTTTCAAAATGGCGCCGCTGCATCATCATTTTGAACTCAAGGGTTGGGCGGAGTCGAAGGTGGTGGTCCGATTCTGGATCCTATCAGCACTTTTTGCTCTCATCGCCCTGAGCACATTGAAGTTGAGGTAAGGTGAGCGAACGCATTCTCATATTGGGCGCGGCCCGCAGCGGACAGTGGATGGCTCGGCTACTTCGCGAGCAAGGTGTATGCGCGACCCTCTCCGATCTCAAGCTCACAGGGGCCGATCTTCCCGAAGACCTTCGTGATCTGCCCTTTCTGGCGGGAGATTTCCGCGAGACATGGCTGGACGATTTTGACGCGTTGCTCATCAGCCCGGGCGTGGCCCAAGATTCTCCGCCCGTGCTGGCGGCCCGGGCCCGCGGCCTTCGCGTGACCGGCGAAATGGAAGAAAGCTTTCGCCTGTCTCAGACCCCCGTGGCAGCCATCACCGGCACCAATGGCAAGAGCACTACTACCACGCTACTGTCCCTGATTCTCGAAGCCTCGGGGCTAGAAGCCCCCGCAGGTGGAAATCTGGGACGGCCCGCAAGTCAGATCGTCTTGGAGCAGCCCAAGGCTGATGTTCATGTGCTCGAGGTGTCCAGTTTCCAGGCCGAGACCTTCCACCAGTTCCATCCGAAAGTAGCGACCCTTCTCAATCTCACTCCCGATCACCTCGACCGCTATACCGATTTCGAGAGCTATGTCGAAGCGAAACTACGCTGCTTCGCCGCCATGAGCGCGGAGGACACTCTCGTCTTGCCTCAGGATCCCAATTTGGAGCGGCGCTTGGAGAAGTTGCCGACCCGGCGTCTCGCCTTTGGCTGCGCGGAGGAAAGTGGGGATGGCGCCTTTTATAGCGAGGGTCGCATCCTGGTCCGTTACGAGGGTCGAGTTCAGGATGTCATGCCGCTTGAGGAATTGGGTGTTCTAGGTCGCCACAATCTCGCCAATGCCCTGGCAGCTTTGGCCATGGCCCTGCCCCTGGGGCTGAATGCCGAGGGCGCCGCCCAGGCCCTTCGCGAATTCAAGGGTCTACCCCATCGCATGGAATATGCGGGCAAGCTCGGCCCCTTGGCCTGTTACAACGATTCCAAGGCCACCAATGTGGAGGCGGCTCTGGCGAGTTTGTCGGGATTGGAAGCCTCCATACTGCTGATCGCCGGCGGACGGGACAAGGGTGGAGATTTTGGCATATTGGCGCGGGAGCTGCCCGGTCTTCGGCGCGTTTACGCCATTGGCGAAGCGGCGCCCGCCATTCTCGAAGCTTTCGGCGATCGCGCGGTGGAGGCGAAGGATCTGTCCGGGGCCCTCGCCGCCGCCGCGAAAGAGGGGCGCGACGGTGAAATGCTCATCCTCTCGCCGGCCTGCTCCAGCTTCGATCAATTCCGCGATTTCGAAGCCCGCGGCGAGGCCTTCATGAATCTGGTGAAGGAGGGCCTGTGAAATCCTTCCTGCCACCCTTGGACCACAGCCTGCTCTTTCTGCTGCTTCTACTCATTCTCTTCGGTACCGTGATGCTCTATTCTGCATCCTCGCCGGAGAAATCCGGCGGTCCCGAGTGGGGTGGTAAAATGCTCATGCGACGGGCCGCCCAGGTTTTCGTGGGTATGGGATTGCTCGTGATGCTGGCTTTCCTGGATCTGCGCATCATTCGCCGGCTCGCCCCCTGGGCCTGGGGGATCAGCCTGGTTTTGCTGATCGCGGTCTTGTTCTTACCCGGAAATCGTGGAACCAAAGGATGGCTCTGGGGCCAATCCATTCAGGTGGCTGAGGCCGCTCGCGTGAGCATGCTGGTATTCATGGCGGCCCTCCTGGCCGACTTCAAAGATCGAAAGGATTTTCGAGGGCGCTACCTCTGGCCGATCTTGGTCTTGGCCGCCAGCGTGATTCCCATCGTGCTACAGCCCGACTATGGTTCGGCCCTGGCCCTCTCTTTCTGCGGGGGATTCCTCCTCATGGCCGCGGGGCTTCCCAAGCGCATCATCCTTGCGGGATTGCTTCTGCTCGCCCTGGTTTCGGTGGGCGGCTATCAGTTTTCCTCGCGTATTCAATCGCGTGTTGATTCCACCTATCGTGTGGATGTGACGCAGTTGGAAGATGACACCTATCAGCTGGGCCAATCACTCATCGGCATCGGTGCGGGAGGCCTTCGCGGTGAAGGGCCGGGTAAGAGTCGCCAGAAGAGTTTCTTCCTGCCCGATCATCACACCGACTTCATCTTCGCCATCGTGGGCGAGGAACTTGGAATCTGGGGGGCTCTGGGCGTGATCGTGCTTTTGGGTCTGTTGATCTGGCGCATGATGCGCATCGCCTTCGCACAGAGCGAGGCCTTCCCGCGCAATCTTGCGGCGGGCATGGCATCGATGATCTTCGTCTACGCGGGCCTGAACCTCTCGGTGAATCTGGGGCTCTTTCCCCTCACGGGCCTGCCGCTGCCCTTCTTCAGTCATGGGGGCAGCGCTTTGGTCATGAACATGGCCGGTGTGGGTTTGGTGCTTTCGGTGGCTCGGCAATCTCAGGATCGCAGTGGCCGACGCCGCATTTTTCGGCGCGAACAGGAGCCCGCCATGGAGAACCTCTACCGGGAGCCCCGCCCATGAAACGACTGGTCGTAACCGGAGGGGGAACCGGCGGACACGTGACGCCTGCGCTCGCCCTGGCTGAGGCTTTCCTCGTTGGAGGAGAGGGCCGCGAAGTTCTCTATCTGGGATCCTCCCGCGGCCTCGAAGCCAAGGCCGCCCCTGCCGCGGGCCTGCCCTTTCGCGGCATCCCCGCGCGAGGTTTCCGCGGTAAATCCATCACGGGACGCATTCTCTTTCTCACGACTTTGCTGCGCGGATTCCTGTCGGCCCACGGTGCCCTGCGGCGATTCAAACCCGATGCCGTGCTGGCCACCGGTAGCTATGTGAGCGCGCCGGTGATTCTGGCGGCCAGGCTTCGCGGGATACCTCTCTTCATTCAAGAACAGAACAGCATGCCGGGATCGGTGAACCGACTGGCCGCGCGCTCGGCGAAAGCGGTGTTCATTGCCTTTCCAGAGGCCGAGGACTACTTCGAATCCGCACCCTTTCTGGAGCTACTTGGCAATCCCTTGCGAGCTGGCTTTCATGCTGACCGACCGGCTCCCGGACCGAGACCTCGCATCTTGATTACAGGAGGCAGCCTGGGCGCGCGTACCCTATGCCGAGCTGCCATCGAGGCACTACCGTTCCTGGCCGAGCGATTCGATTTCGAAGCCGTCGTGCAAACCGGCAGTTCTCAGTTCTCGTCCACGCGGGAAGCCTTGCAAAGCATGGCTTCTCGCGTGGAAGTTCTCAGTTTCATCCACGATATGCCCGCTCGCATGGCCGCCGCCGATCTCATTGTGGCGCGCGCCGGGGCCATGACTTTGGCCGAGATCACGGCGCTAGGAAAACCGGCCCTGCTTGTTCCCTATCCCTATGCCACCGACGATCACCAAACGGCCAACGCCAGATCCCTCGTGGAGG
>JACNKJ010000383.1 GCA_014382085.1 bacterium | reverse complement strand
CGGAGAACTCATTCTCATCGATGGGCCACCGGGTATTGGATGCCCGGTGCACGCAGCAGTCACTGGCGCAGACCTTGCCCTGTTGGTGACGGAGCCGAGTTTCTCAGCCCTTCATGATCTGGAGCGGGCCTTGGATACAGTGACGGGTTTCGGTATTCCCGCCCAGGTGGTGCTCAACAAGGCCGACCTCAGTGAAGCCTTGGCTGAACGGGTTCGCGAGTTTTGCAAGCATCGCGATCTGCCTCTACTGGGAGAAATTCCCTTCCTCGAGGAAATTCAGGAAGCACTGGAAGCGGGAAAGGCAATGTCGAGCATCGAGGATGGAAAACTACAGGAAGTGCTCGACACCATTTGGCTGGCGGTCAAGAACGCGATGGCATTCGATCACCACAAGCGCATGTCACTCGAGAAGCAGTAGCTTCCGTCGATTTGCTCGGCATGGACGAGCAGGTCAGTACTCACTACGACTAACGCCCCACATACACACTTGTTGAAGTCGTGGATGGCGTGTTGTATGACAGGTCTAGTTCAGCAAGCCCAGCTTAACTGAACGACTCACACCATCGGTCTTGGCCCGAAGGATGTAGATGCCAGCGGGAACCTTGCGGCCTTTTTGGTCGAGTAGGTCCCAGAGGGCCATGTATTGCCCACCTGACAGGTTCTCGACCTCCAAGTAAAGAAAAGCGGACTCAACCAAAGCGCCTGGCTCCCTCTATCTTGGACCTAGTCTTCCTTGGGGCGTGCCAGCTGAAAAAGCGCGTCGGGGGAAAGGCGAACGTAATCATCGCCGCCGAGGCGTCCCACCAGATCCATGGCGGCCGTATCGGGAAGGCCGCCTTCTAGGAAGGTCTCGTCGATATGGATAGCCAGCACTTCGCCCACGATGTAATTGCTGGCGAGGGGTCCTTCACCGTGCCGGAAGATCTCGAACAGACGACATTCCATGGCGGCGGGGCTTTCGGCCACGCGTGGGGGCTTTACGATTGAAGACTGTACACGTGTACAATTGATCTGGTCGAACTCGTCGATACCCGGATCGAAGGCCCGGCTGCTTTCATTGACCGCTTCGGCCATCTGTCGTGTGACCAGGTTCACCACATACTCGCCAGTGGCCTCGATATTCTGAACCGTATCCTTCACGCGACCTTCGCGCGTGTTCACCGGGCAGAATGCCAGCGACGGCGGATTGAGCCCGCCCATGGTGAAGAAGGAAAAGGGCGCTAGGTTGCCCACGCCGTCCTTTGACAACGATGATACGAATGCAATGGGCCGCGGCACCACCAGGCGCGTGAGAATCTGATAGATCTCGCGGGGAGGCATGCCCTTTACACTGAACTCAGTCATCATTCCTCCAGCCAACTTTGTGGGTAGGCCACATCTTCCACGTCCTGGGCACCCTTGGCCACGCGCAGTGGTTTGAAGGTGTCGATCATCACGGCGAGCTCCTCGGTGCGATCCTTGCCGATGGACGCTTCGATGCGACCGGGCTGTGGGCCGTGGGGCATGCCATCGGGATGAAGCGTCAAGGACGCGTACTCGATGCCCTTGCGGCTCATGAACTTGTCGTGGGCGTAGTAAATGACCTCGTCGGTCATCACATTGCTGTGATTGTAGGGCGCGGGCACCGCCTCGGGATGAAAATCATAGAGCCGCGGCACGAAGCTACAGACGACGAAACCCGGCGCCTGAAAATGCTGATGCACCGGCGGTGGCTGATGCAGCCTTCCCACAATGGGCTCGAAGTCTTCGATGTTGGTGGCCCAGGGATAGTAGTGACCATCCCATCCCACCACGTCGAAGGGATGATGCCCGATCACATGTTCGTAGAGCCGGTTCTCGCGTTTCACGACAATGCGAAAGTCGCCGACCTCATCGTGCACCGGCAGTGCTTCGGGCACGCGGAAGTCGCGTTCACAATAGGGGCTATGCTCCAGGTGCTGTCCGTAGTCATTGCGATAGCGTTTCGGTGTTTCCACAAAGCCCGCGCTCTCGATGACCAGAATGCGATTCGCCCCCGCGGGCTTCAGGCGATAAGTGATGCCCCGGGGAATGACGATGTAATCTCCCGAGCTATAGGATAGATCACCCATGATGGATTCCAACACACCCTCGCCATCACTCACGTAAAGAATCTCGTCGCCCTGACCGTTGCGATAGAAAAAGTCATCGGCCTTGTCGGGTCGCGCCATGGAGATGGCCACGTCGCTGTTAAATAGCAATGGCACGCGGTTCAGCGTGAAGCTGCCGCCGGCCTTGAGGCCGTCCAGGCGAAAGTGACGATTGCGCAGGGTTGTGTCCGAATCCACTTCCCACTGCAAACCTTGAAAGAGCGACTGACTCTTCACCGCCGTAGGAAGGCGAAGGTGATAGAGCAGGCTGGACGGTCCCGTAAATCCCATGTTGCCCATGAGGTGTTCGTAGTAAAGGCCGCCGTCGGGTTTGCGAAATGCCACGTGGCGCTTTTTGGGAATGTCGCCCAGACGATGATAGAAAGGCATGCCTACTCCTTTGCCAGACGTCCGCGCAGGACACCCAGTCGTTCGATTTCCAGTTCCACCACGTCGCCCGGTGCGAGCCAGCGTCCCAGTTGTTTGGTTCCGATTTCCAAGAGGCATCCTGTGCCCACGGTGCCGCTGCCGATGAGGTCGCCGGATTGCAACTCAACGCCGGCCGAGGCATGGGCGACCATGTCGGCGAAGGACCAGTGAATGCTCTTCCAGTTGCCGCGGCTAAGTTCCTGGCCGTTAACACGAGCCGTCATCGCCAGGTCGAAGCCTTTGCCGCTTTTCGTGTCCACCAGTTCATCGGGGGTGACCATGAAAGGACCGATCTGCGAGGCGAAGTCCTTGCCCTTGGCCGGTCCCAGGCCCACGCTCATCTCGCGGCGCTGAATCGCCCGCGAACTCCAATCGTTGAGAATCGTGTAGCCAGCGATGTGCTCTTCCGCGCTTTCCACAGGAATGTCGCGCCCGTCGCGACCGATGACCGCCGCCACTTCCAATTCGAAGTCAAGTTCCTCGCGAAATGCGGGCAGGGGGATTTCTGCCTCATGAGCGAAGATCGCCCCATGATTGGAGAAGTAGAAAACCGGCATCTTGTACCACTCGGGCGCCACTTCAAGATCGCGTTTCGCCCGCGCGGTTTTCACATGCTGCTCGAAGGCGTAGAAGTCGCGAAAGCTGGATACCGGCGTCACAGGTGTGTGCCAGATAACCTCAGCGGGATCCAGCCCCGGACCCGTCCAGGATTCTTCCAGGGTTTTTGCCATGGCGGGAAGATCGGCCAGGCGATCGGGATCGATGCGCCAGGGCGATTCGCCCAAGGTGATGTCCACCGAATGCACGCGGCCCTCACGGAAAAACCCCGCCTGCACCCGCCCATGATCACCCGGCACTTCAAAGTTTAGAAAGCGCACCTATAGGTTCCCCCGCCGCTCCTGCTCCCGTTCAATGGACTCGAACAATGCCTGGAAATTGCCCTTGCCGAAACTCTGGCTGCCCTTGCGTTGAATGATTTCGTAGAAGAGCGTGGGACGATCCTGCACCGGCTTGGTGAACAGCTGCAAGAGGTAGCCCTGGTCGTCGCGATCCACGAGAATTTTGAGCTTGCGCAGAACCTCGATGTCCTCGTCGATGGCGCCCACGCGCTCGGTGAGCACCTCGTAATAGCTGTCGGGTACTTCGAGAAATTCCACACCGCGATCGCGCAGTTGGCCGATGGTTTTAATGATGTCGTCGGTGAGCAAAGCCAAATGCTGGCTGCCTGCGCCGCCATTGAAATCCAGATACTCCTGGATCTGACTCTTCTTCTTGCCCGCCGCCGGTTCATTGATAGGGAACTTAATTTTCCCCGTGGGACTGCTCATGACCTTGGAGCGCAGGGCTGTGAAATCGGTGCTGATGTCTTTGTCGTCGAAGGACAGGAACTGGTGCCAGCCCAGCACGCGCTCGTACCAGTCGCGCCAGGCGTCCATCTGGCCCTCTTCCACGTTGCCCACGATGTGATCCACATAGCGCAGGCCAACGTCTTCTTCGGGAATTTCGCTGGCCTCATAGCCGGGCAAAAAAGCGCCAGTGAAATCTTTGGCGTCGATGAAAGAGTGAAGCACCTCGCCGTAGGTGGCCACGGTGGCGCGCCGGACGCCATCGCCCAGGTCGACGGGAGCACCTTGGTCCTTGGCGCCCCGAGCAACAGCTTCGCGGTGGCAAAGGTCCACATCGCCCGTGGCAAAGGCCATGTCGCGCACACCGTCACCATGCTCAGACAGCCAGCGGTTGATCTTGCCGCCCTCGCCGATGGGGGAGGTGATCACCAGGCGAATTTCATCTTGGGCGAGCACGTAGCTGGCTCGATCTCGAATGCCGGTTTCGGGTCCGGCATAGGCGATGCGCGAAAAACCGAAGGCCTTGCGATAGAAATATTCGGACTGCTTGGCATTGCCCGACCAAATCTCCACATGGTGGATGGCTGAAAGAGGCAGCGCCTCGGCGGGCGCCGGGCGTCCTTCGGCATCTTGGGGTCGCGTGGACATTTCCACTCTCCATGAAAATGGGGAAGGTCTGTTCGATCCCCCCCATATTCCCCTGTCTTAGCCTTCGGGTCAAGGCGGCCACGATCTCACGATATCAGGACCCTCTTGGCGCAAATGGGCTTTCCCCTTGCCAGAGACCTTCAGCCGGGGCAAGATTCTAGTGATCCCGAATCCCAGGAGGAACCATGCCCAAAGTCAGTGACCTGCTAAAACGGAAGGGCAGCGACGTCGCCTCGGTCAACGAGAACGACACAGTACTTGATGCCGCCCACATCATGAACGATCTGAAGATCGGATCGGTGGTCGTGACTCATGATGAAATGGTGGTGGGCATCTTCACAGAACGGGATATCCTCATGCGTATCGTGGCAGCGGAGAAGGATCCCGCAACGACCAAGGTGGGTGATGTGATGACACGTCCCGTGGCCGCCTGCTGCCCACACACATCGCTGGAGGAGTGCCAAAGCGTCATTTCGAGCAAACGCATTCGCCATTTACCGGTAGTGGATGAGGGTCGATTGGTGGGAATTGTCACCAGTGGTGACTTGCTGGCCCGCGAAGCCAAGGAACAGGCAGCCACCATCGAGTACCTTTATGAATACCTATACGGGAAAAAGCCATAAATACCCAATAAACAGGGTTTTACAGACTTGAATACACCCTCCCTCTGGAGGGTGTTTTCATAGGTCCCCCCCCTTGTTTTTCGAGTCCTTTATCTCTTATTTCTGGCGTTCGATGACACAGAGGCGGCTTTCCAAAGGAATGCTCGCCCGAGATGATTTCTCTCAGGGAGGGAGCGAAACCGATGATTATTGGAGTTCCCAAGGAAAGCTATCCCGGCGAGCGGCGGGTGGCGCTGATTCCAGCTTCTCTGCAGGCCTTGTCCAAGGTCGGCATGGAAGTCATCGTGGAGGAGGGAGCCGGACTTGACGCCGGATTCACCGACGCGGAGTACAAGGAAAAGGGTGCCAAAGTCGTATCCCGTGACGAGGTCTTCTCCAAGGGGGAGATCATTCTTCAGGTTCGGAGCCATGGTGCCAACCAGGACGCCGGCAAGGCCGATCTGCCCAAGATGCGCAAGGGCCAGATCGTCATCGGTACCGCCGAGCCTTTGTCCGAACTGGACGCGGCCAAGGAGCTGGCCGCCACGGGCGTAACGCACTTCGCCCTAGAACTGGTGCCGCGCATTACGCGTGCCCAGAGCATGGACATCCTTTCGTCCATGGCCACGGTGGCCGGCTACAAGGCCGTGATCCTGGCCAGCGATAAACTTCCCCGCATGTTCCCCATGATGATGACCGCCGCTGGCACTGTTGCTCCCGCGCGAGTCTTCGTCATTGGAGCCGGCGTGGCGGGTCTGCAGGCCATCGCAAGCGCGAAGAAAGCCGGCGCCAAGGTGCTCGCTTACGACATTCGTCCCGCGGTGAAGGAGCAGATCGAATCGCTGGGTGGCAAGTTCCTGGAAATGGATCTCGGCACGGAAGACGCCGAGGACAAGGGCGGATACGCCAAGGAACAGAGTGAAGAGACCATCCAGAAACAGCGCCAGATGATGAAGGACGCCATCGCCGACAGCGACGTGGTCATTACCACGGCCGCCATCCCCGGCCGCAAAGCGCCCATCCTCGTGACGCGCGACATGGTTGAAGGTATGGTCACCGGTTCGGTGGTCGTGGATCTGGCCGCCGAGCGCGGCGGGAACGTGGAAGGTACGGAAGCCGGCAAGACCGTTGTGATAGGCGGTGTCACCATTCTCGGTCCCGAGAATTTGCCCGCCACGGTGCCCTACCACGCCAGCCAGATGTTCGCTAAGAACATAGTGACCTTCCTGCAGAACATGATCAATAAGGAAGGCCAGCTGGAGATGAATCTCGAAGACGAGATCATCAATGACACGCTGGTCTGCAAGGACGGCGAAGTCGTCAACGCGCGCATGCGCGAACTGATGGGCCTTGCTGCGCCCGCTACGGAAGGGAGTGATGCCTGATGGATCTTATCTCCATCCTTACGCTCTTCGTGCTGGCGATTTTCGTCGGCTTCGAAATCATCACCAAGGTGCCGCCGACGCTGCATACCCCTTTGATGAGCGGGTCCAACGCCATCAGCGGTATCACCATCGTCGGAGCGATCCTGGCCGCCGGGGCCGAGGGCCTCGCGGGAGAGAGTTCGCTCTTCCTGTGGTTGGGTCTCGCCGCGGTGATCTTCGCAACTGTTAACGTCGTGGGCGGCTTCATGGTCACCCATCGCATGCTGGCCATGTTCCAGAAGAAATAGGAGGTGGAGCAATGCAGAACATTATCAACGTAGCGTATCTCGTCGCCTCCATCCTCTTCATCTATGGGATGAAGGGCCTGACGCATCCGCGTACGGCCGTCAGGGGCAACCTCACCGGCGCGACTGGCATGGGACTGGCCATGTTGGCGGTGCTCCTGGATCCCGGTGTCGAAAAGTATCAGTGGATCATCATCGGTCTGCTCGTGGGCGGCAGTGTGGGTGCAGTCCTGGCCAAGCGCGTCGAGATGACGAGAATGCCCGAGCTGGTGGCGCTTTTCAACGGCTTCGGCGGTCTGGCCTCCATCTTGGTCGCGGGCGCCGCGGTTTACAAACCGTCCATCGCCCTGCCGGTGGGCTACACCACGGCCCAGTACTACCAGGCCAATATCGCCACGGCGGCAACGGGCCTAATCGGTGGTGTGACCTTCTTCGGAAGTCTTGTCGCCTTCATCAAGTTGGCTGAAATTGCTCTGGGCGGAAGTGTGAGGATTCCCGGTAAGACCGTGATTAATGCGCTTCTGGTTCTCGGCTGCATCGCCTTCGGCGTACTGCTGGTCATGGATCCGAGCAACTCACTCTACTACTGGGGCATCGTGGTTCTCGCCTCGATCCTGGGCGTCACGCTGACCGTTCCCATCGGTGGCGCGGACATGCCGGTGGTGATCGCACTTCTGAACAGCTACTCGGGCTTGGCCGCCGCGGCCACGGGCTTCGTGCTCAGCAATAACGTGCTGATCATCGCGGGCTCCCTGGTGGGTGCTTCGGGCCTGATCCTCACGGGTATCATGTGCAAGGCCATGAACCGTTCCCTGACCAACGTGCTCTTTGGGGCCATGGCCGAGGGCGAAATCGCCAGCGCCGACGAGGTCTACGCGGGCAAGGTCAAGTCCACGAGCGCGGATGAAATTTCCATGCTTCTGGACGGCGTCAGCCGCGTGGTCATCGTTCCTGGTTACGGCATGGCCGTGGCCCAGGCTCAGCACGCCGTGCGCGACATGGCGAACCTGCTGGAAGCCCAGGGCGTTGAAGTGGAGTACGCCATCCATCCTGTGGCGGGCCGTATGCCGGGGCACATGAACGTGCTTCTGGCCGAAGCCGACGTACCCTACGAAAAGCTGCTTGAAATGGACCAAATCAACCCGACCCTCGAGCAGGTCGATGTGGCCTTCGTGGTAGGCGCCAACGACGTGGTTAACCCCGACGCGCGCACCAACCCCGACAGCCCCATCGCCGGCATGCCCATCATCGACGTGGATAAGTGCCGCACGGTGGTGGTCATCAAGCGTAGTCTCAGTCCGGGATTCGCGGGCATTCCCAACCCACTCTTCGCCATGGACAACACCCTCATGTTCTTCGCCGACGCCAAGAAGGCCTTCCAGGAAATCTCGGCATCCATCAAGGAAAACATGTAGGGGAATCGAATCATTGTGGTTAAGCCGGGTCTACGGACCCGGCTTTTTTATGGACAAGTGTGGCGGCTGGCATAGGATAGCCCCATGAAACGATCTACTAAACGACTGCTCTGGTTCTCCGGCGTGCTGCTGCTCGTCATCCTCGGCAGCACCTTCCTCTATATGATTGGCATGGCCGTGTTGGACGACAGCCCGCGCGGTTTCTGGCGAAGCATCATGACGGTGGTGGAAACCCTTACCACCACGGGCTTCGGCTCGGATTGCACCTGGCAACATCCAGTCATGAACCTCTTCATGATCGTTCTACAGCTCTCCGGTCTGATGCTGCTCTTTCTCTTCTTCCCCCTCTACATCATTCCCGTCATGGAAGAGCGTTTCCAGGCGCGCCTGCCTGTTGTGGAGAAAGATCTTTCGGAACACGTCATCTTCCTGGGCTACCGTCCCGCTGTTTCTGTGGTCATGAAGGAATTGAACGAGGCGGGAGTGAGATCGCTGGTTTTGGAACCGGATCCGCGCGAGGCCCGTCGTCTTCTCGATGACGGCATCCCTGTGGTTTATGAAGACATGAGCGAGGCCGGACTTGAAGCTGCAGGAATGTCCAGGGCACGCACCGTGGTGGCTTTGGGCAGCGACGATCAGAACGCGGCTATGGCTCTCACCGCGAGACAAAGCGGCTTCAGTGGAGAAATCCTGGCCCTTGCCGAGCGCGGCAGCCATCGTAAAGCCATGATGTTGGCCGGCTGCAACGATGTATTCACACCTAGCTACCTGCAGGCCTCGGCCCTGGCCTCACGGGCCAGCGATAAAGTGCGTCCCACCCTTCAGGGAGCCCACCAGATCGGCAAGCATCTTGAAGTTTGCGAAATCCGCGTTCACAGCGATAGCTCTCTGGCAGGACTCAGCCTCAAGGAAGCGC
>JACNKJ010000140.1 GCA_014382085.1 bacterium | reverse complement strand
CGAGGAGCAAATGTCGCTCGGTGATGAGCAGTGTGCGCCGGTCTGGGCTGAGGGTCACCGAGGGCGTGGGCGGCGCGTCCACCAGATCCATGAGAGGCTTGGGCGGTTGCTGATAGCTCAACTCTCCAGCATAGGCCGAAGTTAGCGATAGAGTGGCGAGGATAATCCATAAGCCAAGTGCGCGAAGGATGGTCAAGACAATGCCTCCAGGAATAGTCCACGAGCAGACTATCCCGGAGGCAGTTTGCATACAAGCAATAGGGGTCCTATTTCACGAAGATCAGCTTTTTGCTCGTGGCGAACTCACCCTGAATCAAGTTGGCGAAATAGGTTCCCGAAGCCACGGTTCTTCCCAGATGATTCTTTCCATCCCAGACCAGGTCGTGCTTGCCCGCATCCATGGGACCGCTGGCAAGGGAGCGCACCTTGCGACCTTGGGTGTCGTAAATGGCCAGGTTTACCGGCGCTTCCTCGGTGACGGATATGGGAATGGTGCAGCGTCCGTTGAAAGGATTGGGGTAAACATCCGACATGGCGAAGACCGGCGCGCTTCCCTCGTCAACCCCCACAGAAAGGATATCCTCCAGAGCGAGCAGGAAGCCCGCAATCTCCGCTTCGGTGCCCGTGGAAACGCGCAGGTAGGTGGGCATGCCCCAACCCGAACGAACCTGGTAGCCACGCGCGAGCAACTCAACACGCACGGCATTGGCATCCACACCTACGTCGATCATGAGGAAGTTCGTGTGATGCCCGATGTAGTTGAGCCCAAGTCCGATGATGCCTGTCTGCAACTGTAGCTTCGTCCAGTTGTTCAGATCCACGGTGTCGGCCACATGCTGGGTATCATCCATGGCCGCTGCCGCCGCTGCCTGCCCGATGCGCGAAACCATGGCGTAGGGCTGCTCTGCGGCGATGAGTCCGATGCGGGATGCGGAGGCCACCGCATAACCAACACGCACGCCGGCAAGACCCTGGGCCTTGGAGAAGGTGCGAATCACGACCATGGACTTGCCTTCTTCCACGTAAGGTATGCAGCTCTCGTAGTCCGTGGATTCCACATAGTCATGATAGGCCTCGTCAACCACGACAAGAATGTCAGGCGGTAAGGTGGCCATGAAGTCCTGCATCTCCAGCCTATCGAAGATGGTGCCCGTAGGATTGTTGGGGTTGACCATGTACATCATCTTGGTGTTGGGCGTGATGGCGGCCGTGAAATGATAGAGGCCGATCGCGTGGTTCTCCTTGAGCGGAACACGAACCACCGACGCGCCGCGAGCCATGGCCTCGCTCTCGATCTGATCGTAACTGGGGTAGGCGGTAATCACTTCATCGCCGGGTCCAAGAAATGCGCCGGCGAGGAGATGGATGATCTCCGTAGCGCCCGCTCCGGCACAGATATTCGAGGCGGACAATCCATGATAGGCTGCGATCTGCCCTTCCAGGGTGGTGCTGTTCCAATCGGGGTATCGATGCCCGAGGGTGGCGGCATCCTGCATGGCGGCCAAGGCCATGGGCGAGGGACCCAACGGATTTTCGTTGTAGCAGAGTCGTCCCTCGTAATCGTCTGTGCGATCTGTTGGATAGGGCTTGGCCTGGACGGGTCCGATACCAGGCAAGTAGACGAAGCTTAAGGCGGCCGCACCGGCACTCGCCAAGAAGCCGCGACGCGTGAGGATGAAGTCGCTACTCGAAGGGGAGGAGTCGTCATTCTGTGGCATCGGCCACCTCTTTTCTGCTTCCCGAAGGCGAGCGAGGAATGGGGATGGCCTTCGGCACGCTAAAAGTATAGCACGCGATGAAATGACGAGGCTTCTACTTAATTCTCGAGAAGATCGTGAAGCTGCTGCTTCAGCTGAGCCAGGCTATAGGGTTTTTGCATGAACCCGGCCAGTCCCTTGCCCTCGAAGCTGGCAATGGAGTCTTCCTCCGAATAGCCGCTGCATATCACGATGGGTAGATCCGGCTTCAAAGTGTGAATCTGATCGAAGGTAACAAGTCCACCCTGTTTCGGCATGGTAAGGTCCAGAAGCACGGTGCGAATCTCGTCCTTGCATTCGCGGATGATCTCCACGGCATCTAATCCATCTTTAGCCAGAAGAGGCTTGAAGCCTATTCGTTCCAGCATCCTGCCGCCAATGTGCCGTACGGCCTCTTCATCATCCACCAGAAGAACATGGCCAGTGCCTTTCCAGTCCTCCTGAATGCTGGAATCTTCCCTGCTCCGGTCCACCTTCTGAGTTTCTACCTGGCTTTCTGGGAGTAATACTCTGAATGTGCTGCCGGCATCAGGGTCGCTATCAATGAGTATGCCGCCTTTGTGACCGCGCACAATTCCCTGCACCACCGACATACCAAGCCCGCGACCGGTAAACTTCGTCGTGTAGAATGGGTCGAAGATTCGCTCGCGAGTTCCGCGGTCCATTCCGCATCCTTCATCGCTGACTTCGATGTATGCGTAGGATCCTTCGGGCAATACTTCAGGTTTCAAGGGGTTGAAGCTTTCAGCAGCCACTCGGAGTGTGTCGCTATCGCAGTCGATGACTCCCGTCTCCACGCGAATGGCTCCACCTTGTTCGTTCAAAGCCTCGGAGGCATTGGTAATTAGATTCAAGAGGACCTGACTTAGCTGAGTTCTGTCTCCCTCAACTTTTGGAGCGCCACGACTCAAATCGAAGCTGAGCTTCGCCGTTTTGGAAATTGAAGAGAAGAGCAGTGGCCCCATGTCCTCTACCAGTTCATTGAGGTCCATGGATTCCACGACAAATTGCCCGCGTCCTGAATAGGCCAGCATCTGATTGGCAAGCTCCGCAGCGCGGCGGGCCGACATACAGATTTCCTTCAAGGGCTCTTGAGCCGAACAACCCGGCATCAAGTTTTGCCCTGCTAGTTCCGCATTGCCGAGTATCGATAGCAGGATATTGTTGAAGTCGTGGGCGATGCCGCCGGCCAAGACCCCCAAGCTCTCCAGTTTTTGTGCGTGTTGTACTTGGCGTTCAAGTTTCAACCGCTCCGCCTCAGCCCTTTTGACCTCGGTCATGTCCGTCGCGATGCCCTCGATGGCCTCGGGCTTCCCGTCTTCGTCAAGCACGAGTACATTGCGCTGATGGATCCAGCGAGTTTCTCCAGTCTTTGCGTGTTTGATTCGGAACTCGAAGGTGGGCGGAACATCTCCGGCCAAAAGTCTTTCACTCTGCTTCAGGATGTAGTCCATATCACGGGGATCAACGGATTTGAAAAACAGTGAAGGATCTTCGATGAATGCTTCAGGGGGATATCCGCTGATCTCCAGAACTGCTGGGCTAATGTACTCATAACGTTTCTCGGGAATTGACATGCGGTAGATAAGGTCAGGCGCGTTCTCTGCTAAGCGGCGAAAGCGGGCTTCGATTTCGGCGTGGGCTTTTTCCGCCGATTTTCTCTGGCTGATGTCTCTGAGTGAAGTGACACGCAGCTTGGTCCCGTGGACCTGCTCGATCATCTTCGCACGAATTTCGCAGGGGAAGGTGCTGCCGTCTTTGCGAAGGGCTGCAACTTCGTAGGGACCTTCGAATCCTGCGAGCATGTTTTCCAGGACTGTGTCGCGATCCTCCGCGGCGATCCAATCCGTACCCGGTCGACCTATGGCATCTTCCTGGCTGTAGCCGAACATCTCCTCGGCCGCTTTGTTTTGGTCGAGGCAGACACCTTTTTCGGAAAGGAAGATGGCCTCGAAGGAGGCCTCCGAAAACGCTTCCAGCCGGCGCTCTTTTTCTTCCAATTCCATCTGTAGCTGGTCAATTTCGATCATCTGGGCTTCTCCCCCGCATGATTTTTCGCGAAACTTGCTAGCTGCGACCCAGCCGTCAAAGCTCTAAAACTCTTGCCTGCAAGCAATTGCAGCATCTTGAATGCTTCTCTCCCACATAGGCAAGCATATTCTATTCCCTTAATATGTATGGATTTAGCTTCCCTAAGTATCGGCCTGCACCTATTCTGACAAGTTGGTCTGAAAAGAGGAGGTGCCATGATTAACAAGAGTCTGATTTCAGTCGTATTCTGTTTTGTTCTGGCGACATCGGCCTGGGCCCTGGCTGGAGAAGCGGCCATGGGGAGTCGTTCCTATGACGACTACGAAAAGCCCGAAGTCTGCAAAAGCTGTCATTTGGATTTCTATCGCCAGTGGGAGCAGGCCATGATGTCACAGGCCTATACCCATCACTGGGATGAGATCGAGTATTTCGAACTGGCCATTCCTCACGCTGAAAAAGATGAGGTGGTTGCGGGTGTGAGGGAAGGCTGCAACGGTTGCCACGCACCCATCGCGTTTCTGGCGGGCGACGTTCCTCCTCCTCGGCCCGAAGAAAATAGCCGGGCGAATGAATCGGTGTCCTGTGACCTTTGTCATACGGTTACCGGTTTTGAGGGTGACACGCCTTACAACTTCAATTGGATCAGTGAGCCCGGACGGGTGAAGTATGGCCCGAAAGAAGGTGTTCAGTCGCCTCATCACGACACGCAAAAGAGCGAATTCCTCAGTCAAGCCGAGTTTTGCGGCACCTGCCATAACGAAATGAGTCCCTATGATCAGTGGGTGAAGGCCACGCATCTGGAGTGGCGTGAGGGACCCTACTCCAAAGAAGGAGTGCGCTGTCACGACTGTCACATGCCTCGCGCAATCGGGCGCAATGCAAAAATGTCCGATGAAGACATTGTCGCCCAGCATCTTTTCCACGGGGCCCATGATCCGGGAAAACTCGCGGGGGCGGTTGAACTTCGAGTTCATCCGGACGAAAGAGAAGTTCCCTATGATGGCGCTGTTCAGCTAAGTGTGCAGCTTTTCAATAGCAAGGCCGGCCACAAGATTCCAACGGGATCGGTGGAAGATCGAATCGTATGGTTGCATCTGGAAGCCGAAGATTCGGAAGGGAAACGCTACCATCTCCCTGTCGATCTAAAAGGCTTCGAAGGTGAAGAAACAACCATCGCCTCCGATGTTCTGGCCTATCAGGACATGGGCATAGCCAAAGGAATTCCCGACTTCCCCGGTGTTCAGCGAGACGGTGTGCCTCTGGGTGATCGGATTTTTCGAATGGCTTACCTGGATCCCCAGGGACGCATGACCATCCAGCAATGGAACACGGCATCCTTTGGTCCCGATTATCGTTTGGGCCCGCGAGAGACCAAGATCGAGACCTTTACCTGGGAAATGCCCGACGATATCGCAGCTGGAGAAGTCGAGATTCTAGCCCAACTCAATTACCAAAAGCTGATCACTCCGGTGGGTGAGTTCCTGAACGTACCCGCCGAGGAAATGGAAATCGTAAGAATCAATGAGGCCCGTACCCGTTTCGAGGTTTACGAATAAGGAGAGATTATGAGGATTACGAAGATCCTGAGTTCGCTGCTGCTTGTTGTTCTCGTGGGATCCATTTATGCGCAAGATGCCTATGGCATTCCCGCTTTCGCTCGTCGCTACAAAATATCCTGTACCACCTGCCATGCGCCTTTCCCGCGCCTGAAGGCCTATGGGGATGAATTCGCGGCTGCGGGTTTCGTCATTCGGGAAGAAGAAAAGGAGCGCGATTATATCACCGGCGGTGATGAAACCCTCTGGCTCAATCGAACATTCCAACTTGGGATGCGCTTCGATGCCTGGATGATGCTCGACGAAGACCAAACCCTTCCTCAGTCGGTGGATTCCGATCTGCAAATCCCTTGGGGTGTGAAAATTCTAAGTGGTGGAGCCCTGACAAAAAACATCGGCTACTATTTCTATTTCTATATGGCCGAGCGCGGAGAAGTAGCGGGAATAGAAGATGCGTACATTCACTTTGACGACATCGGCGGGCTGCCATTGGACCTGATGGTCGGGCAATTCCAGACCTCCGATCCTCTGATGAAGCGTGAACTGCGCCTCAGCTACGAGGATTACCAAGTCTACAAACAGACGGTCGGCGTTTCTCAAATCAATCTGACCTACGATCGCGGTCTCATGGCCGTTTACGGGATCGAATCCACCGGCACGGACCTTGTGGGATTTCTCGTGAATGGCAATGGCAAGGGAGAGGCTGCGGCCAATCGAAAGTTTGATGGGGATCGGTACAAGAACTACGGATTCCGCGTGAATCAGGGAATCGGTGAGTTTGCCAGCCTTGGGGGATATTTCTACCAAGGTTTGGAAAACCTTCCCTTGGCCGGAGGGACTCCACTGGAATGGCGTCAAAATGAAGTTCGTTACTTCGGGCCGGATTTTAGCCTGGGTGCGGGTCCACTTTCCTTTACCGGTCAGTACATGATTCGCCAGGACAGCAATCCCATGGGCCTGAATAATGAACCCGCCGAGAAGATCGAAACGACAGGCATGATCGGGGAACTTGTGTACCTGCCTGCGGGAGATGACGGACGCCATGCCTTTGTCCTTCTCTATAACGATCTTGAATCCAAGGACGCCGGTATTGCCTACAGGACGGTATCCTTCGGTTCCAGCTATTTGGTCGCGCGAAATCTTCGCCTCCACTTTGAATACACTCGTGATCTGGAAAATGAACTCAATCGAGGAGTCTTCGGTATCGTAAGTGGTTTTTAGAAACCAAGCATTAAGACTCGAACCCGCGTTTCTTCTGGAAGCGCGGGTTACTTTTGGGGGGCAGCTTTGAATACAATTGGCTTGCCCACGCTGAAACGCTATCATGGGCCGACATTGATCCAGCGAGGTGGCTATGCGTGCATCGATTCTGATCATGTTTCTGACCGCTCTGGTCCTCTCGGCCTCGTCCACTTCGATTCAAGGGTACTATCGCCAGCCCGCCCTACACGGAGATCAGGTGATCTTCACGGCAGAAGGCGACCTCTGGAAAGTGGAAGCCGAAGGAGGAACTGCCCAGAGATTGACCACGCACCTGGAGAGCGAGAGCTATCCCAGTGTTTCCCCCGATGGGCAACTCCTGGCTTTTTCTGCGGCCTACGAGGGTCCCACCGAGATTTACCTCATGCCCATGGAAGGTGGTCTCCCTCGCCGCCTGACTTATGATGGTGATTGGGCTCGCATGGTTGGATGGGATCTCCAAGATCGCGTGATCTACGCTACCCGGCATTTCTCCACTTTGCCCAGCACGCAGCTCGTGGTGGTGGATCCCGAAACCTTGGATCAAACTCCTCTACCTCTGGCCCAAGCTTCTGACGGTAGTTTCGATGAAAAGTCAGGCAGCTTCTTTTTCACAAGGCTCTCCGCCCAGGGCAGCAGCACGAAACGCTACAAGGGTGGAACGGCACAAAATCTATGGCGCTTTGAGCGGGGCGCGGATGAGGCCCTGTCACTCACTCCCGATTACAAGGGCATCAGTCGCCACGCCATGGTCTGGCAGAGCCGTGTCTATTTCGCCAGTGATCGCGACGGAACCATGAACCTCTGGTCCATGAACTACGATGGCGATGACCTGCGTCAGCACACGCATCACGCGGGATGGGATATTCTTGACCCCGACCTTAACGAGGGGCGCATCGTTTATCAGTTGGGAGCGGATCTTCATCTCTACGACATTAGGTCGGATTTCGATCGACGAATTCCCATTCGCTTGCTGAGCGATCTCGATCAAATGCGCGAGCGCTGGGTGGATGAGCCCATGAATCACCTCAGCTCGGCCCACATCAATGTAGATGGTGGCCGTGTGGTCACTACCAACCGCGGACGCGTTTTCGTGCATCCCGTGAAGCAGGGCAGGCGCGTTGAATTGACTCGCGAGCAGGGCATTCGTTTTCGAGGTGCACGCTTCCTTCCCGAAAGCGAATCCTTGATTCTCCTTTCCGACTCCAGTGGTGAAGTGGAGTGGTGGGAGTTTTCCGCCGAAGGCGCCGCAACGGCGAGGCAAATCAGTAAGGACGGCCAGGTCCTCAGGTTCGGCGGCATTCCCTCACCCGACGGAAAATGGATCGCTTCCTGGAATCAGGATCAGCAGCTTCGTCTCATCAATGTGGAGTCCGGTAAATCGAACCTAGTTGCATTCGCCCAGGACTGGGGATTTGAAAAACCCAGCTGGTCTCCCGACAGTCGTTTTTTCGCTTACGGCTACGGTGCCAAGAACGGAATCGGGCAGCTTTTTGTCTACGATCTGGCCGCCAAGGAATCCTTTCCCATCACCAGCGATCGTTTTCACAGTGTGAGTCCGGCCTGGAGCGCTGATGGTGAATGGATCTATTTCTTATCCAATCGACATTTTCGCAGCATCGTTTATGGGCCATGGGGTCAAGCCCAACCCGAGCCATTCCTGGACAATCAAACTCTGATCTATGCGATAGCCCTAAAGGATGGTCTTCATTTTCCCTTCGATCCCCAGGATGAACTCTGGATTGACCCTGAAACTGAGGACGAGGAAAAAAAGGAAATCAGGATTGAGATTCAACGAGAGGGCTTACTGACCCGCCTGCACCAAATTCCGTTGGAGGCCGGTAACTACAACCGACTTTCCTTGAAGGAGGGTCGCCTGTTCTGGATGAGTCGCGAGGCCGGACAGTGGAGAGGGGGCGAACTGCTGGCGCTGGATTTTGGAAGTGAGGATGTCGAATCCAAATCCATCGCGTCGGGCGTGGACTTCTATGAACTTTCGGGTGATGGAAGCAAACTGCTGCTGCGCAAGGGCGATTCGCTCTACGTCATCGAAACATCTGCCGGAGAGAACGCATCCTTGGATGACGCGCAAATGGATTTCTCTTCCTGGAAGTTCACGGTGAATCCTGAAGAGGAATGGCGTCAGATCTTCGTGGAGTCCTGGCGGTTAATGCGCGACTACTTCTACGACCGCAACATGCACGGCGTGGATTGGGATGCCATGTTGCAAAAATACCTGCCCTTGCTGGATCGTGTAACGACGCGCTTGGAATTGAGCGATTTGCAGAAGCAGATGGCGGGTGAGCTGTCTGCCCTGCACGTATATGTCGGAGGAGGCGATCACCGGAATGATGCAGGCGACATCGACATGGCCTCATTGGGTGCGGTTTTTCGGCGGGATGATTCCAAAAACTGGCGTGTTGCGACAATCTATCGCAGCGATCCTGATCTTCCCGAAGCGCGTTCACCTTTAGATCGTCCGGGCTTGGATATTCGCGAAGGCGATATTATTTCCGCCATCAACGGCGTCTCCATGGAAAGTGTGATTCACCCCGGCGTCCTGCTGCGTAATCAATCCGGGGAGCAAATTCGTCTGAAAGTAAAACGAGGACCTCGCGATGAAGCGAAGGAATTCATTGTCGAGGCCATTCCCGCCCGGCGTGAGTACGGTCTTCGCTATGAGCAATGGGAGCTTGAGCGTCGTGAAAGAGTGGAAGAAGCCGGGGGGGGTGATATTGGATACGTGCATCTCCGCGCCATGGGCAGCGAC
>JACNKJ010000336.1 GCA_014382085.1 bacterium | reverse complement strand
CTAGGCGTACTCATTGGCGGACGATTGGGCTGGGTGCTGCTCTACAATCTGGGGCCGAGCCTTCGCGATCCCTTGAGCATCATCCAGGTATGGAAGGGTGGCATGGCCAGCCACGGCGGATTTGTCGGGGTGCTGCTGGCCGGCTGGATCGTGGCGCGAAAAGCTGGGATGTCCTTGGCCAGGCTCAGCGATATTCTGGCCACCCTCACGCCACCGGGCCTTCTGCTCGGTCGCATTGCCAATTTCATCAACGGTGAACTGTGGGGGAAGGTCAGCGACGCGTCATGGGCGGTGATCTTTCCAGCCAGCGCCCCCTTCGGCACGCCGCTTTCTCAGATTCCGCCGCGCCATCCTTCGCAACTCTATGAGGCGGGGCTTGAGGGTGCCGTCATGCTGATCTACACACAGCTGAGATTCTGGAAAAGCGACGTCACCGCGCGACCCGGCATGCTCAGTGGTGAGTTCCTGGCCCTCTATGGCCTGCTTCGTGTCTTGGGCGAATTCTTCCGGGAGCCCGACGCGGGGCTGATTCTCGGTATGAGCCGAGGCATCTTCTATAGCATAGTTCTCATGGCGGCGGGCCTTGGGGTCATGGTTTTGGCGAGGCCTGGAAATCCAAAGCCAAAATCACTTTAGCGCCAAGATTCACCGATACTATTGAATCTTGTCCTGAATCCTGCTACATCTTTCACGAACCCAATCCCCTTATCAAGCGCGAGGATGATATGCCTGCAAATTCGGAAAACTACTTTCCCGGTCTCGAGGGAGTAAACGTTGACACTACCCGTCTCAGTTTCGTGGACGGACAAAAGGGGAATCTCTTTTACTGTGGATACTCCATCGAGGACCTGGCCGAGCATTGCAATTTCGCCGAGGTCGCCTATCTGCTGCTCCATGGCGAGCTTCCCAACCAGCAACAAATAGACAGTTTTCAGGAAGAGCTGCTGGCCGAGCGCTACCTGGATCCGCACCTGAAGTCCATTATTACACTCACACCCAAGGACGGTCATCCCATGGCCGTGCTTCAGGCCCTGGTCGCCCAGCTGGCAATGCACGATAAGGAGATCGCCGATCGGTCCTTGGAGGCGAAGCGACGCAAGGCCATTCGCATCATCGCCAAGCTTCCGCTGGTGGTTACCTACTTCGAGAATGTCCGAACGGGTATGCGTACGGTTGAGCCGCGCATGGATCTGGGCCATGCGGCCAACTATCTCTGGATGCTCACCGGCGAGGAGCCCACGCCTGAAGCCGTCAAGGTATTCGACACGGCTCTGACCCTGCACATGGATCACGGCTGCAACAACTCCACCTTCACCTGCCGCGTGGTGTCATCCACCGAGGCCGACATCTACTCGGCCGTGGTGGCCGCCATCGGATCGCTCTCGGGGCCGCTGCACGGCGGCGCCAACGAGCGGGTCATCCACATGCTCGAAAGCATCGAGGAACTTGATGAAGTGGAACCCTTCATCGACGCCAAGGTTGCTTCGAAGGAGAAGATCATGGGCTTTGGCCACAGGGTCTACAAGGTCATGGATCCCCGCGCGAAGATTCTGCGAGATCTGGCCGGGAAGTTCGTGGTGGCCGATCCTGAGATGGACAAATGCCTGAAGAAGGCCAACCTCTTCTACAAGATCACCGAGGAGCGCTTCCAGGCCAAGGGCAAGATGGACATCTGGCCCAATGTGGACTTCTTCTCAGGCGTTCTTTACAAAGCCCTAGGACTGCCGCGAGATTTCTTCACGCCAGTCTTCGCCATCTCTCGAGTTGTGGGCTGGGTGGCCCATCACTTCGAGCAAATGGAAGACAATCGCATCTATCGTCCGCGCTTCATCTATGAAGGTGCGGAGTTGGGTAGGAAATTCAAGAAGATGGACAAGCGAACTTGAACTGAGAACTGTGGACTGAGAACAAGAAAAGCCGCCCTGGAAGGGGCGGCTTCTTTTCTTGTCTTTAGTTCCCAGTCCCCAGTCCTCAGTCCTGTCTTACTTCTTGAGAGCCTTCTGCACCAGAACCAGTCCGCCGTTGGGGCCGGGAATGGCGCCCTTGATGAGCAGCAGATTCTCTTCGCTGCGCACGCCGATAATCTTCAGGTTCTGGATGGTCTTTCGATCGTTGCCCATGCGGCCTGCCATGCGTTTGCCCTTGAAGACACGGGCGGGGGTGGCGCTCTGTCCGATGGATCCCGCGTGGCGCATCACCTCGTGAGCACCGTGGGTAAGGCTGAGTGTGCCGTGCATGCCGTGGCGCTTGATAACGCCGGCAAAACCGCGGCCCTTGCTCGTGCCGACCACGTCGACATAGTCACCCTCTGCGAAGGCGTCTGTGGTGATCTCGTCGCCCACATTGTAGGCCTCGAGTTCGGCCGCCGTCATGCGGGACTCGCGAACGTGGCGAAGGGAGTTGAATCCGGCCTTCGCGAAATGTCCCTGCAGGGGCTTGGGAGTGTTCTTGGCACGCTTGGGTTCAAATCCCAGTTGCAAGGCGTCGTAGCCATCGGTCTCCACGGTTTTCTTTTGGAGCACGTAATTGGGGCCGGCTTCGACGACGGTGACGGGGATCAGTTTCCCCTCTTCGACGAAGATCTGGGTCATGCCCAGTTTCTTACCGAGAATTCTCAGTGACATGTCTCCTCCTGTTTCTTACAGCCATGCGCCGAGACAAGCGCAGCGGGTTGCGGCAGCTTCTGGCTGCCTGAAGGTGGAATCTCAATTGATCCCAGGCGGCCCAAGTTAGTGGAACCACCCCGTATTGTCCATAGGTGAACTCTGAACTGGGAACTGGGAACTGAGGACTCAGACAGGAAAGCCCAAATTCCACATGGGTTTAGGCTCCGTTTCCGAGACTCCGAGTTCTAGTTCTTAGTCCCCAGTTCTCAGTTCTCAGTCCTAGTTCAATCCATTAACCCAATCGGCGATGAGCTCGATGACCTTGGGCTCAAGCTCTCCCCTCTTGCCGTATTCCTCGGGATTAGGGGCTCCCACTCCGTGAAGGAAGAGGTGGTTGAGTCCATCCAGCTGCTCCAGCCGGGTGTTTTCACGAGGATTCTCATCCAGATGATTCCGCCAGCCGACCATATCGGTGCGGGGTACCTGGTAGTCGCGCTCTCCAAAGAGGAGCAGTGCGGGAGCGTCCTGCGCCTGGAAATTGCGAAGCGGTTTCTGGTAGACCACCGAATCCCAGTAGTTGAGATAGGCCCCGAGAATGGTCTCATCCAGACCCACCTGCGCATCGCGGATGCGGTTGCCGTAGTGCAGATACTCTTCCAGTAACTCATCGGTAAGCGTGCCGAGCTGGTTTAGATACTCGTACTGATCCAGCATGAGGGTGAGCAGGTCGCGCGCCGGGGGGGCCAGAAGAACCAGGCCCTTGACCGGAACATCTTCCTTTTCCATGGATCGTGATACCAGAGGCGCACCGATCGCGCCCAGGCTGTGCCCCAAGATGAAGCAGCGATCGGGATCGATAGCCTCCTGCTCGATCAAGAGACGGAAGGCGGCTTCAGCGTCATCGACCACTTCTTCCTGAAGAGTCAGGTTCTTGAGAATGGAGTCGGTGGCCGCTTCGGGGTTCTGCTGATAGTAGAATGTGCGTTTGTCGTAACGTAGGGTGGCCACACCATTTTCGGCCAGACCTTGGGCCAGATCAAAGAAAAGACGGTTGGGGCCGATGGTGGCATCGCGATCCACCGGGCCCGAACCCTGCATCATGATGAGTGCGGGAAAGGGACCCTCGCCCTCGGGAAGGGTCAAGGTGCCGCCCAGGCCTGGACCTCCACCTTCCACAATGAGATCCTTTTCTTCAAATCTTGATTCCTTGGGGCGATTGACTCCGGAGAAACGGAAGTCAGCACGCCGAATTTCAAATCCCTGGAGGGGCACACGGAAGGCCAGTAGCTCGCCGTCATCGGTGATATCCAGTTCACTGAGCAGACCGGTGATTCCGAAACCCTGCCTTTGGAAATCTACAGACTCATCTTTAATAAACCCGGAGGCCCGGGTCTCATCGCGCCAAGTCAGGGGACCCGTGTACTGCGACTGGGGGACCAACACATTGAGATTATCTTCATTGCCGAAAAGTTGCCGACGCTGGGCCAGAAGCCAGAGGTGCTGGGCCACGCCGTTGTCCAGTGGAACTAGGGTGCCATCGAAGGGCAGCAATACGTCGCGTGCGATCTGACCGCGATAGGCCACGAGTACGCTATCCTCACCCACCATGCTCAGAAGCGTGTCGCCGGTTCCCGTGATAAGCAGGGTGCTGACAAGCTCTAAATCGGGCAGATGTACGATGGTGCGGCTGGTCAGCATTTGGGGCTGGGGTACCGAGAGCTGGGATTCGCCTTGAATCACCAGGGTGTCGCCGAAACTGTCTACAGTGAAGGCCTCACGGCCAATGGACTGTCCGCCCAAGCCGAATTCGTAGAAGTAGCTACCCGTGGGCACGGCCAGCGCAGGCAGGGCGAGCAATAGCATTGCGGTAAAAATGAGCGGGGCTTTCATGAACATCCTCCGGGTTGGGACGGGGGGCAGAATAGTTCGGCCGCTATAAGGAATCAAGGGCATACCCACATGAGCCCTCTTGATTCCAAGCCGTCTTGGTGATACTCCTGTCATTCAAGCCGCATCAGGAGAGTAGCGATGAATCCAGCCAGTCCACGAATGAGGCCGTCCCATACGGGATGGATTGAAGTGATCACCGGAGGAATGTTCAGTGGGAAGAGCGAAGAGCTCATTCGCCGGCTCCGCCGGGCCCGTATCGCTCGTCAACGGGTGCAGGCCTTTAAGCCCAGTATTGACGATCGCTATTCGGGCAACGAGATCGTTTCCCACGACCGCAGCCGGGTGGATTCGGAGCCCGTCGACGACCTCAGGGCCCTAAGGCGCGCCCTTCACAGCGACACCCAGGTGATCGGCATCGACGAGGCCCAATTCTTGGGGCCGGGCCTGGTGGAGTTTTGCGTGGAAATGGCCGGACAGGGCCGCCGGGTTATTGTGGCCGGCCTGGACATGGATTATCGCGGCGAGCCTTTCGAGCCCATGCCGAATCTTCTCTCCGTGGCCGAAGAAATCACCAAAACCCACGCCGTCTGTTTGGTTTGCGGTGCACCGGCTCTGTTTTCCCAGCGCATCGTGGAAGGCGGCGAGCGCGTTATGGTGGGGGCCGAAGAAGTCTATGAACCGCGTTGCCGCGAGCATTTCACGCGCCCCAATGAGGATGGGAAGTGATGGACCTCGCTCAGTGGTCGCACATTCCCGAGCGTTTGGCGGAGGTGGAAGCCCGAGTGGCCGGGGCCGCAGCGAGATGTGGGCGCGATGTCGCTGACATTCGCCTGGTCCTTGTGAGCAAGAATTCGCCTCCCGAAGCCGTGTTGGCCGCCTATGGTGCCGGTCACCGGGAATTCGGTGAAAATCGGGTTCAAGAGGCCCTGCCCAAAATCGACACCCTTCCGGCCGATGTAATCTGGCACCTGATCGGACACCTTCAGAGCAACAAGGTCAACAAGGTTTTGGGCCGCTTCGATCTTATCCACTCCCTGGACTCCAGGGATCTGGCCGAGCGCCTCTCGGAAAAGTCTCTGGCCCGTGAGAGGGTGAGTTCCGTATTGGTGGAAGTGAATTGCTCGGGGGACGAGTCCAAACACGGCATACCCATGAGCGCCGCCCGTGACTTCACCCTGAAACTGGCGGACCTGAAGGGCATCGTGGTGGATGGGCTCATGACCATCGGGCCTCTCATCGGCGGTGCTGAGGGCGCCAGGCAGGCCTTTGCTGGTCTGCGCGAGATCTACAAATCGCTTCGCGCCGAGGAACATCCCTCCCTACCCCTGCGCGAACTTTCCATGGGGATGACCGACGACTTCGAGATTGCGGTGGAGGAGGGAGCCAGCATCTTGAGGGTGGGAAGAGCCGTCTTCGCGGACTGATCTCGCAAATCACGTTGCAATCGCGCACTAAGTCGAATAAATTGCGCCTCTTAGTTCGGGAAGCACCCACAGGAGGCTCATGTCTCAGCTCTATACCCATATCCAGGAAAGTGTGGAAGCGCTTCGTGCCCGCGACCTGGCCGAGTCCGCGACCCTCTTCGTCTACTATGGAGACGATGCGTCTGCGCTACGACAGAGCCTGACAGAAGTTGGCCCCCTGGGCGACATTCCTTACTGCCCGGCGGCGGGAATGCTCTTTGCCGGGAAGGGATGGCTGCTGTTGGAGCGCGCGCCCAGCTTCCACGACGGATTCAGCATGGAATCGCTGGGACAGCTTCCCCGAGCCCTAAGATTGCTGGGCGCGATGAACATGATTCTGGCAGGCCCGGGCAGCATGCTTCTGCCGGAATTGGCGAGCGCGCCCCTGGTTGCGGTGTCCGATCACCTGAATCTCACGGGGGATAGTCCCCTTTTGGGGCCCCACGAGCCACGTCTGGGAAAACGTTTTCCCGACATGGGCGAGGCATGGTCAAAGGATCTGCGCCACCTTGCCGGTGATCTTCCCGAGGCTGTGCTGGCCGGCCTGTCCGGTCCGGGGCAAATGACCGTGGCCCAGCTGGCCTACCTAAAGGATATGGGTGCGGAGGCGGCCGACTGGCGTTTCCTACCGGAGAACCAGGCGGCCGTGCATGCGGGTATGAAAGTGTTGGGCCTGCTTTGGCCCAGAAGCGATGAGGGCGACCTGCCCTCCGCCGAGACGATGGGGGCCTTGCGATCCGCTTTGGACGCGGTCCTCGAACATGGAGACCAATCATGAGTGATGCGAAAACCACCGAGCGATTTCCCAGCCTTTCCATCTACGCAAGTCCCGTGGAGATGGAAAAGGCCATTATCGAATGGTGGGAAGAGCACAGCATTTTTGAGAAGACCCAGAAGGAGCACGCGCATCTGCCGAGCTTCGTCTTCTACGATGGTCCGCCTACGGCCAACGGTTCGCCGGGCGTGCATCACATCATCTCGCGTTTGGCCAAGGATGCAATCTGCCGCTACAAGAGCATGACCGGCCATCACGTACTGCGCAAAGCGGGTTGGGACACCCACGGTTTGCCCGTGGAACTTGAGGTGCAGAAGCAACTGGGGCTCAAGGACAAGAACGACATCGAGAAGTACGGCGTGGCGAATTTCAACGCCAAGTGCCGCGAGAGCGTCTTCACCTACGAGAAGGAATGGCGGGAGATGACCCGCCGCACGGCCTATTGGCTCGATCTGGACAATCCCTACATCACTTTGCAGCCGGAGTACGTGGAGTCGGTGTGGTTCATTCTCAAAAGCTTTTTCGATGCGGGGCTGATCTATCAGGGCTACAAGGTCATGCCCTACAACCCGCGCCTGGGAACGGTCTACTCCAGTCATGAGGTGGCTCAGGGCTATGCCGAGGTCAGCGATCCGTCCATCACTTTCAGGCTCAGGCTGAGCGGGCGCGAGAATGAAAGCCTATTGGTCTGGACCACCACTCCCTGGACCCTGCTGTCCAACGTTGCGGCGGCGGTGAGTCCTACGCTGGACTATGTGACCGTTCAGATGGAGGACGGCGAAAAGCTGACACTGGCCGAGGCTCGTCTCGAGGCCCTGGGCAAGGTGGACTACGAAATCGTGGACCGCCTAAAAGGGAGCGACTTGGTGGGTCTGGAATACGAGCGGCTTTACGATCACATGCCCTTGGAAGAGGGAACGGTCGTGGCCGTGGTGGTGGAGGCCGATTTCGTCAGCGCCGAGGACGGCACGGGCATTGTTCACATGGCGCCGGCCTATGGTGCCGACGACTACGATGTGGGCCGCAAACAGAACCTGGCCTTCGTCGCCGCAGTGGGCGCTGACGGCCTGGTGGACGCCAAGGTCGAGCCCTTCGCCGGACTCGACTTCAAAGCGGCCGATGCGCCTATCATGAAAGACCTGAAGGCTCGGGGGCTGCTCTATGCCCAGACACAGGTGAAGCATACCTATCCCCATTGTTGGCGGGACAAGGGTCCGCTCATGTACTTCGCCCAGCCGGCCTGGTTCATCGAAACCACCAAGCTCAAGGATAAGTTCCTGTCGGCCAACAACCAGGTGAACTGGTATCCCGAGGAAGTGGGACGCCATCGTTTCGGAAATTGGCTGGAGGGGAACATCGATTGGGCGCTCAGCCGCGACCGTTATTGGGGCACGCCTCTTCCCATCTGGCAGACCGAAGACGGCAAGAACATCTGTGTGGGAAGCATCGAGGAATTGCGCCAACTGGCGGGCGGCAGCCTGCCCGAGAATTTCGACGTGCATAAGCCCTTCATCGATGAGCTGGATCTGAAGCACCCGGAAACCGGCCAAGCCATGAAGCGCGTGCCCGAGGTCATCGACGCCTGGTTCGATTCGGGCGCCATGCCCTTCGCTCAGTGGCACTGGCCCTTCGAGAATGAGGACTTCTTCGAGGATCAATTCCCCGCGGACTTCATCTGCGAGGGCATCGACCAGAGCCGTGGCTGGTTCTACAGCTTGTTGGTCATCGCGGTTTTCATGCGAGGGAAAGCTCCCTACAAGAACGTGCTCGTCAACGAGATGGTCCTGGACGCCAAGGGCAAAAAGATGAGCAAGTCCATGGACAATCGCGTGGATCCCTGGGAAGTGCTCGACGGGGAAGGTGGCGACGCCATCCGCTTGTACATGGCCATGGCCAGTCCCATCTGGCAGCCCCTGAAGTTCGACAAGGGCGGCCCGCGTGAAATGAATTCCAAAACCCTCGGAACCCTTCGCAACACCTATGGTTTCCTGGCCCTCTACGCCAACCTCGATGGATGGACACCCGGCAGCGTCGAGGCCGAATTCACATTGCTCGACCGATGGATTCGTTCGCGCTTCGAGTCCCTCGTGGAAGACACGCGTCGTCACATGGAGGCCTTCGACATCACCCGCGCCGTCAAGGGTGTGTCTTATTTCGTGATGGAAGAGCTCAGCAACTGGTACGTGCGCCGCAACCGCCGCCGTTTCTGGAAGGGCGAGTTGAGTCCCGACAAAGCCGCGGCCTATGAGACCCTTTTCGGGGTTCTCGAGGGAGTTTGTCGATTGGCCTCACCCATTGTTCCCTTTGTCACCGAGGCCATCTGGCGCAATCTTCAGGGTGAGGGAGCCGGCAGTGTGCATCTGGCGGATTATCCCCAGGTTCATACGGAGCTGCGGGATTCAGAGCTGGAAGAAAAGATGGAGGCCCTGCTCAGTCTGGTGGGCCTGGGACGCGCACTGCGCAATGTGAGCGGGCAGAAGGTTCGTCAGCCGCTGTCCGAGTTCCAGGTGACCGGTCCCGAGGCCGTTGAGAAACTGCTCCAGGATGAGGAATTGGTGGAACAGCTCGCCGACGAACTCAACGTGAAGCGCATCAGTTTCCTCAGTGATCCGGGCGATCGTCTGCGTTT
>JACNKJ010000212.1 GCA_014382085.1 bacterium | reverse complement strand
GGGGGGCGGGCGCGGGTGCGGGCAGGGGGGGTGCGGGGGATGCGGAGGCCAAAGCGAAGGCTGAAGAGGAGGCCGCGGAGGGTGAAACGGCTGCTGAGAAAGCACCCGCCGAGGAGGCACGTGCGGAGGAAGCCCCCGCGGCCGAGAAGACCGAGTAGGCGGCTGGCATGGAAAAACTCATCCGCTTCGTAGCGGATTCCCTGGCCGGCAGGCCGGAGGATATCCGTATTGAGAAGTCCGAGGAGAATGGCGAAATGGCCTACACGCTGCTCGTGGATCCCGAGGATCTGGGCAGAATGATCGGCCGCCATGGAAAGACCGCCGAAGCTCTACGAACGCTGCTTTCGGCGGCGGGACAGCGTCAGGAGAAGCGAGTCTTCCTGCGCATCAGGGAGCGCGATTGACAGGCTCTCTAAGACTTGAGCTGGGCCGTGTTATCAAGGCCGTGGGGCTCAAGGGCGAATTGAAGCTGCTGCTTTCGGAAGATTTTTGGCCCGAGATCCTCGAGTCCAAAAAGCTGGTCCTGGAAGGGACTGAAGCCAGCGGAGACGTGAAGATCAGTTCGGTGAGGCCGGCCGGCCATTGCATCATCCTTAAGCTGGAGGGTGTGGAGAGCCGGGAAGAGGCCGACGAATTGCGAGATTGCATCCTGGTTTTCGAAAGCGAAGATCTGGATGTTCCCGGACCGGACGGCGTTCGGCCCTTTCAGGTGATCGGCCTGGAAGTGAAGCTCGCAGACGGCGGATCTCTTGGCAAGGTGGTGGATCTGGAGCCTATGCCGGCTCAGCCACTACTGGTCGTGAAGGGCGAGGAGCGGGAGTACCGCATCCCCTTCGTGGAGCCCATCGTCCGCGACTGGAATTCGGAGAAGGGTTGGATCGAAGTCGATCCGCCGCCCGGGCTACTGGAGATTTAGCAGTCTGTTTCAGAACTGGATCTGGTCGCGTTTTTTCGCATTGCGGCCAATGCGAGGCGCGACGACAAAAGTGATGAAGTATCATCATGGAGGAGGAGCAACGATGCCAATGGTCGCAATGCGAAGAAACCCGGAGGGCTGGCGACGCTCGCGTCACAACTCTGTGTCACTCATCGTCGATGATGCGCATTGGCATCACCTTCCTCTTCGTTCCTTGACTTGCTCGCGAGCGTCAGCCAGCGCGACCGAGCCCAGTTCTGAAGCAGACTGCTAACGATGCGGATCAACGTGGTCAGCCTCTTTCCGGAATTTATGGAGGCCGCCGCGAAAGTGGGCATCCTCGACCGGGCCCAGCGCAACAAGGTGGTGAGTTACCGTTTCGTGAATCCACGGGATTTTGCCCAGGGCAAGCACGCGACCGTGGACGACTCACCTTACGGCGGACAGCCCGGGATGATCATGATGGCGCCGCCCATGGTGGAAGCCGTGGAGAAGGTGCAGAGCGAGAGCGAGCATCCCGGGCATCCGGTGATCCTGCTTTCACCGCGCGGTCGGCCCTATGATCAGGCGACGGCCAAGCGGCTCAGCCGCGAGGCGGAGATCACGCTCATCTGCGGGCGCTACAAGGGCCTGGACGAGCGCATTCGCGACTTGGTCGTCACGGAGGAAATCTCCCTGGGAGATTTCATCCTCACCGGCGGCGAACTGGGAGCGGCGGTCATCATCGATTCGGTGGTAAGGTTGCTGCCCGATGTGATGACCGATCTGGAATCGGCGGAGACCGATTCCTTCGGAACCGACAAAAATGGCGGCCTCGATTGGCCCCATTACACTCGGCCCGAAGAGTACAAAGGAATCAAGGTCCCGGGAGTTTTGCTCGGCGGGAACCACGCGAAGATCAAACAATGGAGAGAAGAGCAGTCTAGGCGCCTGACACAAACTCAGCGCCCCGATCTGCTCTCGAAAGAAGGTCCGGAAAGTCCCGAGGGACCCGGCCGTCAAAACGGAGGTGGACGATGAACATCGTCGACGCGATCAGCAATCAGCAGCTGAAGGACGGGATTCCCGAGTTCAACGTGGGCGACACGCTTCGCTTCAAGGTGCGAGTGGTGGAGGGTAGCAAGGAACGCCATCAGCCGTTCCAGGGCACCGTCATCCAGCGTCGCGGTTCCGGAGTGGAGGCCACCTTCACGGTGCGCAAGATTTCGGGCGGCATCGGCGTGGAGAGAATCTTCCCCGTGAACAGCCCCAACGTCAGCGACATTGAAGTTCTCTCACGAGGCAAGGTGCGCCGCGCCAAGCTTTACTATCTGCGCGCTCTCAAGGGCAAAAAGGCGCGGGTGAAGGCCATCCGGGAAACCAAGTAGGCGTGGCCGATTCGAAGCATATCGACCGGAGTCCCCTAGGGGCTCCGGTTTTTTCATGGGATGCTCCCGAGGTGTTCCTGCGCCTCAAACTGGAAGAGCAACGAGCATCCCTTGAGAGTTTGGAGCCCGAGCAGCGTGAAACCTGGCTTCGGCTTCTCGATGAGGATCCTCGCAAGGGGCGTCGCGATTTGGCCAAATCCATGCGTCGGCGGCAGGAGCGTCTCGAGTCTCTTGAGGCGCGGTGCCGAATGCTGCAAGACTTCGATGCAGACATGGCCCAGGGGCGCTTGCTGGCAGGCGTGGACGAGGTCGGGCGTGGGCCCTTGGCCGGACCCGTCACCGCCGCCGCCGTCATTTTGCCGCCCAACTTTCAGGCTCCCGGCCTGGACGATTCCAAACGCCTTAGCGCCGAAGCGCGCGAGCACTGGGATCAACTCATTCGCGAACAGGCCTTGGCCTGGGCAATTGCCGATCTGCCCGCGGAATCAGTGGACGATGTCGGCATCCGCGAATGTGTTTTTAGGGTCATGCGCACAGCCCTGGACGACCTGGAGCCCGCAGCTCAGGTCGTGCTGGTAGACGGACGCGATATTCCACCCGGCATGCAAAATGCCAAGGCCGTCATCGACGGCGATGCGCAAAGCCTTTCCGTGGCCGCCGCCTCGGTGATCGCCAAGGTGCACCGCGACGCTATCATGCGAGATTACGACTCCAAGTATCCCGGCTACGATTTCGCCGGCAACAAGGGTTACGGTTCCGCTTCCCACCTCCAAGCTCTTCGCGAGAAGGGTCCATGTCCCTTGCATCGAAGGAGTTTCCTTGGGCGAATTTTCGCCGACTCCGAAGAAGTGGCTCGGCGATCGCGCTGAGTCCTTGGCCGCCGCCTATCTGGAAATGGCGGGCATGATCATCCTCGAAAGAAATTATCGCGTGGCCCGGCATGAGGTGGACATCCTCGCGCGCGACGGCGCCTGTTTGGTTTGCGTGGAGGTGCGCATGCGCCGCGGCGAAAATTGCGGGCGCGCCGCGGAAAGCCTTGGCCCGCGAAAGCGGATGGCCATGCGCGAAGCGATACGCTTGGTCTTGCGAGAGTATTCATGGAGAGGAGAATTTCGTTTGGACCTTCTAGCGCTGGACTGGCGTGCCGATGGAATGGGTCTGGCACTCGAGCACTATCGCGGCATTTGAGAAATCAGAGACTCGCTTCGTCGAGATCATCGAACATGTCATCGAGCTCATCGTCGTCGTCGTCGTCGAAGTCGCCGGACTCGGAGGGATCCCAGGTCTCATCTTCGTTGACTTCGATCTTCCCTTCGCCCAGGCAGAACTGACATTCGTCGTCCTCGAGCATGCCGGTTCCACCACACTCATCGCATACGACTAGCTTCTTCTTCGTCTCTGCCATGATCCCTTTTCACCGTTTCTGGGTACTGATTGTGTCGGATGTAAAAATTCTAGGAAAGCAGTCTCCGAAGTCAACTCAAAACGACGCGATTGTCGGGAAGAAAAAAAACTGTGAACCCTGGTGTCGCCTCCGAGCTTGAATTCTCGGCGGGGCGTGGATCCCGGATCGGGCCTTTTCCTTGCTGAATGGCCACCAAGGAGGTTCCCATGCACGCAGTCTGGAAAGGCGGCAGTCTGAGGGGCTTGGACGCCCTGCCGGTGACGGTGGAGGTTCAGATGTCCCGTGGGCTACCCGGAATCGGCATGGTGGGCCTGGCGGGCGCCGCCACACGGGAAAGTCGCGATCGGGTCCTGGGCGCGCTGCGCGAGTGCGGATTTAGCACACCTGCCGGGAGAGTAACGGTAAACCTGGCTCCAGCCGAGGAGCCCAAGGAGGGCGCCGCTTTTGACCTGGCCATCGCCTTGGGCATCCTAGAGGTGTCGCAGCAAATCAATGTAAAGCGCGGTCGGAATTGGTGGGTCCTGGGCGAACTAGCCTTGGACGGTCGTCTGTTGCCCGTACGCGGAGCCCTGGTGCTCGGCCGGGCTGCGCGGAAGGCCGGGGCGGAGGGTGTGCTGTTTCCACCGGGCAATGCCATGGAATTGGAACAGTTGGACGGTATCCATAAGGGAGTGCTGCCCAATCTGTCTCGAGTGATCGAGTGGAGCGAGGGGAAGATTCAGGCGGGGGTGCCGAGTCAGTTAAAACGCAGGAAGAGCCCGGCCCGCGAAACGCCCATGATGAACGCCATCGAGGGTCAGGATAGGCTGCGGCGAGCTTTGGAAATTGCAGCGGTGGGGGGTCATCATCTGCTCCTGGTGGGAGCTCCCGGCGGCGGGAAAACCCACTTGGCTCGTGCGCTCAGGGAAATCCTGCCGCCCCTTTCCGCCGAAGAGGAAAGCGAGGTACTAGCCTTACGTTCCTTGGCAGGTTTGCCGCTTCGTCAGGATGGCCTTCGGCCCTTTCGAGCGCCGCATCACAGCCTCAGCGTGCCGGGGCTGCTGGGCACACTGGGCCGTGGTGGGCGGCCGGGTGAATTGGCCCTCTCGCACAGGGGCCTGCTGTTCCTGGATGAAGTTCCGGAATTCAACCGCGGGGTACTCGAATCCTTGCGTCAACCCCTGGAGGAGGGTGCCTATACCCTCAGTCGAGGTGCGGGGCGCATTCGCTGGCCGGCGCGATTTCAGCTTGTCGCGGCCATGAATCCCTGTCCCTGCGGGCAACTACTGCGAGGTCGGGAGCATTGCCGCTGTGCACCTCCGCAGATTCGGCGATATTTGGGTAGACTCTCCGGTCCCGTTCTCGATCGAATCGACATGATTCTGGAAGTTCCCGCTTGGGACGGAATCCAGGGCGAGACGCGGCCGGGTTCGCCGGTATTGGAAAGAGTCTCGGCCGCTCAACAACGATTGAATCGAGAGCCGCCGGTCTTGAATTCTCAGCTCGCCGCCTGGCTGGACGGACAATTATCCGGATCCGGGGCCAGCTACCGCCTCAGAGCTAAAGTTAGGGCGCTGGCGGCCAGTTTGGCGGCCCTGGAAGATCGCTCCGAGCTTAGCCGTGGCCAGCTCCTTGAAGCCCTGGAACTTGCCCTCCATTTTCGTAAACGATTCACCTCCATGAGCGCAGATCGCCTCTAGGTCCCCGACTTTTTCTCAATTGTGGATAGACGCTAAATCTGTTATCTTTGATAGCGATAGCACTATCTCACTGCACTCGGGCACCCCTTCATGGAGGAAGTTTTGCGAGTCAACCGCTGGCTGACCGTGCTTCCGTTTCTATTCCTGCTACAGATCAGTTTCTGTGGTCAGCAGGATCTGGATACGGCACTGTTGACTATCGATGTGCGTGACGATCAAGGCGAAGTTCTGGCCGAAGCGGTCATTCTCCTGAACGGGGAAATTGTGGACCTCGCTCTTCCCATCACGCTGGAATTGGATCCATGGATTTCTCATCGCCTGGAGATCGCCGATCTCAGCGGATGGATCTTCCTTCCCAACAGCATGGATCTAACTTTGGAGCCGGGATCCGAGCAATCGGTGGTTTTCGAGGGCAGCAGCCTTACCGGAAATCTAACCATTAGCTCTGGCGACCTTTGGGATGGTCCTTTGCCGGGTGCGGAAATCTGGGTCGACGGATCATCCCAGAGTGTCCAAACACCGGCTGTTCTCACCCTTCCTGCTGGCCGGGATCTTGAAATCTCCGTAACGCTTGATGGATTTGACTACGATCCGTCTAGCATCATCGTGAATCTGGAGTCCGGGGGAGAGGCCAGCGCCCATTTCGAAGGCGTGCGCAACACGCGTGTGGTGCTCGCCGAAGACTATTCGAACACGGCCTGCCTGGGTTGCCCGGAGGCCGAGGAAGCGCTGTGGCTCGCCAAGAGTCAGGCTTCCGGGGAAATTCTGCCTCTTTCATGCCACCTTTTCTGGCCTGCCCAGTTCGATCCTTTCTATCAGTACAACATCGAGGTCAACCTTGAACGCTGGTTGTTTTACGGCGGTACCAGCTTCCTCAATCTTCCCACTATCTTTGTGGATGGATCTGCAGTATCGGATCCTCAGGATAGTCAGATTATCCTAGACGATTACGAAGCCCGCCTTGCCCTGGCGCCCAAGCTGGCCCTGCGGGTCACCAAATCGGAAGCGGGTGGGGACTACACGGTGACCGTGGACGGCAAGGTCCTCAGCCTTATCGGCGCCGGACCCTGGCGCATCTACTACGGCTTGGCCGAGAGTGAAACCGAACTTGAGGAAGACGGCGGCAACGGGCAGACGCACTTCCAAAATGTCGTTCGACACATGAATGGTGTGGATGGGGAATACGATCATGACTACAACGGTGATCCGCCTCCCTCGCTGGGTGAAGCGTTTGCCGTGAACGTCGGAGAATTATTTAACTTCAGTACTGTGTTCACTCCCGATCTCGGGCAGGTGAACGCAGACCATCTCTTCGCTTTCGTTTTTGTGCAAGCAGAAGGCAGCCGCGAAGTACTCGATGCTGCCCAGGAAACCCACGGAGGACCGTGAAATGCGTCATTTGCTGATCATCATCGTCATGCTGGCAGCCGCCCTGCCGGCTTTCGCCGCTGCAGGTTTCACTTTCGAACCCATTCATCAGGTGGGCACGGCAGGCCAGTTCGAACTGGTTTCCCTGCACTGCTGGCTCACCAATACGGGTGACGAACTGGACACCTTCACGCTTCACAAAGACGAGTTTCTGCCGGCCGATTGGCAGTCCTCTTTCTGTGAAGGCGAAATCTGCTACCCGCCCTTCCTCCACGATGTGGAAGTGGTCCTCGGTCCCGGCTCCAGCGCCGAGATCCTGGTGGATATCCAGGTGAACACCGTGGTGGGCTCGGGCTACGATCATGTGACCATCACCAGTGGCAACGATCCGGGAGTAACCGGCGATTGGATTTTCGCAGCCATTCACAATGGTTGCGACGTGCTGGTCATCGATGACACCTACGACGGCACCGCGCTGCGCACTCTCCTTGAGACGCACATGGCGCCCATGATTCCGGGCATCTGGCCCCGCGCGGCCGAAGCGCCGACCCTGGCCGCTCTTCAGGCCTTCCCCAAGACCTTCTGGTTCACGGGAACCCATGGCCCCAGCTTCGACGCCGGCGATCAGGCCGTCATTGGCGATTTCCTGAGTGGGGGTGGACAGCTTCTGATCTCGGGTCAGAACGCCGCCTCCGATCTCTGCGATCCCGGCAGCACCTGGTACTCCGTGGATAGCTGCAACTGGTACGAAGCCAGCACAGGCAGCGAGTGGACAGGGGATCATGGTACTACCGGCCCGCTTCTCAGCGGAGAACCCGGTAGCTACCTTGGCGACAATCTCGATCTCCAATTGGATCTCACCCAGGTCGTATGCGATGAGCTCGCGCTGGGCGTGGGCTTCGGATCCGTGGCCTTCCGTTATCCCAATGGCATGCCGGCGGGCTTGATTCGTACCGACAACGGCCGCCTGGTGAATCTGGGCTTCGATATCGAAGGCGTCGAAGATGATCGCGGCACTCTGGCAACCTTGCTTGAGCGTATCTGCACCGTACTGGATGATCCTACCGATGTGGATCATCCCGCGGCATTCGCCCTTCGTGTGGAGGGGAACTATCCCAATCCCTTCAATCCCAAGACCAGCATCCGCTTCACGGCGGGTCAGTCGGGTAGGGGCGAGTTGAGCGTTCTGGACGTGCGCGGCCGTCTGCTTCACAGCGAAACCCTCTTGATCAGCGAGGGTGTGAATCAGGTGGAATTCGGCGGCGAGAATCTGTCCAGCGGCGTTTATCTCTACAAGGTTCAGATGAACGGTGAAACGGCTGCGGGCCGCATGGTTCTGGCCAAGTAAGCGAAACGAATGCGATGGCTCTCGGCGGCCAGTCCGCCGGGAGCTTCATGATGTTAAAAGGAAAGGACTCCTCATGCGTGTCTTGCGACTCCTGATGCCGCTGCTACTAATCCTTGCCCTTCCCCTGAGTTCTCTGGCTGAAGGCAAACAGTTGCCGCGAATTTCGGTCACCGACCTGGAAGGCAAGAAGCATCAGGTGAGTGAGTTCCTGGGAGAAGGGCCCGTGCTGCTGAACTTCTGGGCCACCTGGTGCAAGCCCTGCCTGGCCGAACTGCCCAAGATCGAGGAGTTCCAGAAAGAGTGGGCTGAGAAATCGGGGCTGAAACTCATCACTGTTTCCATCGATGATCCGCGCTCACAGAAACAGATCAAACCCTTCGTGCATCGTCACGGATTCGAATTCCCCGTTTACACCGATTCCAATCAGGAAGCGCTTCGCAAACTGGGCGGCCGCGGTGTTCCCTTCAATGTACTCATCGGCACCAAGGGTGAAATCCTGGACGCCCACGCGGGCTTCAAGGAAAAGGACACCGAAACCTGGGCCGAACTCATCCTGGCCGATAATCCCGAAATCCATCTGGAGGAGGGCGATGAGTAATAGGGCGGGGCTGTTTGTCGCGCTAGCGCTGCTTCTGGCTGTACCTGGTGCGAGTGAGGACATCTACTTTCAGGGTCAAAACCAAATCGAAGCCAGCAAAGACAGTGAGCGCGACCGCGAAATAGTCGAGGAATGGCTCGATATGGATTTCTATGGCGGACCCTTCCATATCGGATTCCAGTGGTCGGCCTTTCCCAAGCCCGATCCCAGTGTTTCCGATCCCGAGCTTACGGGTTTCGAGAAGATCACCCATCGCTTCGCGGAATTGGAGTGGGGGAATCAGAGTCTGCGCGTGGGTACTTTTACCCAGCTCTTCGGGCGTGGACTTGCCCTGCGAAGCTATGAGAATCGCGACCTTCGCCTCGATAGCAATCTGGACGGTGTTCTGTATTCCTGGGCGCCGGGTGACTGGAACATCACCGCCTTGCGCGGTTTGCTCGACACGGGACCCATGGAACACTTCGGCCGTCGTCATTCGGGGAGTCTTTCAGGATTGGATCTCGAGCGGAATCTCGGCAGCCTGACCCTGGGCAGCAGCACCGTGAATCATGACACGCCGGGTGCCGTCAACCATCTGGGTCTTCAAACTTTCCGCGGTGGCTGGGTCAACAGCTACCTTCAGCTCGACTACGAAGGCGGCTTTCGTTTCGGCGATAGCGTCGATGGCCAGGGGCACATTTTTGAGGGCTCCCTGCTC
>JACNKJ010000211.1 GCA_014382085.1 bacterium | reverse complement strand
AATGTATCTGCGGATCCCGCGACTGATTGTTTTCCTCCACACAGGCATAGACGCACTTCCTGCAACCTATGCAGCGGGAAAGATCGAGACCGTAGCCATACTTGACGCCGGGAATAGGCGGAGTGGACTTGATATTGAATTCGCCGCCATATTCCTTCGCGTAATTTTCCTTGAGCCCTTCGATAAGATTGCGCACTTCCGTTTGACCCATTTCACGGAAGTTCTTTTTGAAAAATGCGTCCCAAATCGAAGCGTCGGCCGTGCCCACGGGAATGGCAAGAGCTGCGGCGGACGTGCCCGCGAACTTCATGAATTCTCGCCGACTTAGTTTCTTGTTCTCACTCATGGCCATTTCCCATCAGCATGTCGCGGCCCAGCTGCGAAGGTCTATGCGGCGGCGGCTCGGCGGGAATCGGTTTAAAACGTGGATTGTGCGGATCGTGACAGTGAACGCAGAGTCGATACTCTTTGCGACCATTCCAATAGCCTGTGCGTGTGCCGTGCACACCAGCTTTCCAGTCACGATAGATGGTTCCGTGGCACTGCCCGCAGAGGCGATAGGATTCTTCGAAGCTCACCAGGCTGCCGTCGGCGAGCCTTAACCAATCGCGATCGTCGGGGTTGTGGCAGTCGAGGCACCAGCGCTGTTGCCGGGCATGCACGAAGGACTCGGCGATATCCTCATGCTCGTCGAGGATGCGAGGCAGCGGATCGGCTTCCATGTCTGAGTGGCAATCGGAACATGGGAAGTAGTCTTCAGAGAGAGGAGGAGGCGCTACGAAGTATTCGGGCAGGTCGGAGTCGATCGCCCTCGACGGCAAGGTTACCGCGAGCAGCAAAACCAATCCGAGATGTGAACAGCGCTCGAGCCCCATAGGAGCCTCCCCTTCGCAGTCCTCAATGACTGCGAAGAGAGTAAACAACCTTAACCCTCTATTTCCACAATTATCTCCTTTTTAGACCTTATTCTCGGGAACGAGGCCGTCGAGCGTGGCCTTCCTGTTGAGACTCTGCTAGAATTGAGCTCCATTCAGCTCCCAATCGAATTGAGAGGCTATGGCCCACCAATACCGAAGGTGCCACAAACCATCTATTTCCATATATATAGGCATTGCGATCCTCATCGCGCTGGCTCCTCCCAAGCCTGCACAAGCACAAGAATGGCCAGAGATTTTTGACCCCCTCGTGCTCCGAACCTTCCACCTTCAGATTGAGCCTCAGGATTGGCAAACCATCCAGCACGATGAAAGCTACGAAATCGAAGTCCCCGCGGCCCTCAGATTGGAAGACGAATGGCCCATGATCGTGTCGGTAAGGCGGAAATCAGGGGATCCACTCACCGAATCGAATGATTTCATCAAGGTCAGTCTCAAGATCGATGTGAACGCGATTTACGACGGTCAGACCTGGCACGGACTGAAAAAAATCAGCCTCGAAAATGGCGACGACCAGGACGTTGTATCCGAGGGATTCGCCTGGTGGCTCCACTCCCAGGCTGCTGGTCACGAGGGATATGGGTATCACCCCGGCTATGGATCCTGGGTGAGGCTCTATATCAACGACATCTACACGGGCGTATACTTGAGCGCTGAGCAGAGGGACAAGCAGTTCCTGCGCAATCGCGATCTATATACGGCCGGTGAGACCTGGCTCTATAAGATGGGCGATATCGGGTCAGTGGAGTTAAAGGTAGGGGAGAACGATAGCCCGACCTATCAGGAGCTATGCTTTGCACCTTTCAGATCGGGAGGTGATGCCTGCCCACCACTTAGTTATTCCGAGCTGGCCGCTCTACTCCCCCAGTGGATAGATATGAAAGGCATGATCGCACTGGGCGTGGTCAACACCTACGTCGCCAATCCCGATGAGCTTTGGAATCATGGCAAGAACTGCTACTTCGCCGATTTCCTCTCGGGCCCACGCCGCATGTACTTTCCCTGGGATCTGGATTCATCCCGCTCCGGCGGGCATGATGGAATCATCCCATCAGGAAGTCCCTATGCCGATATTCTCATGGGCGTGCCCGAGTTTTACGATCAGTACATGCAAATCCTCAATGCCCTGCTTCATGGCCCCCTATCCATGCAGCGCCAGCTCACCTTCCTGGACCAGCTCGAGCCGATTCTGACCGAGGCCTTGGCAGCCGACCCCAACAGCAAAATGGACGGCAATGTTGCCGGGCACTTCGATGGAATTCGCAACTGGGTTGTGGGTCGTTTCGAAGACTTCGAACCACTGCTGGATGAGCCCACGAATGTGGACCTCGCATACCCGGAGATTCGTCTCGATCAGAACTACCCGAATCCCTTCAATCCGAAAACCTCGATACCTTTCACTCTCGAGAAAGCCGGTGTCGTTTCATTGAGTATTCATGATACCGGAGGTCGGCTCGTAAGGACCCTTATCGAGAAGGAAGTGCTCGATAGTGGTAAACACCGGGCAAACTGGGACGGCACCAATGATCGAGGTCAGGCAGTACCCTCAGGCGTGTATTGCTACAGCCTGGCAAGTGGATCTTTCTCTTCGACGCATCGCATGATCCTCTTAAAGTGAATCGCTGTCCCACACCTCAAGGGGTGCTCGATAATCAAAGACCATTCGTTTCAAATTGCGAATACTAGTAGCTTGCATTTCATCGACTTAGCACACAATAGCGGTACCCGGGGGTATTGACACCCCCAGGCCCCGGAGGTATATTGCGCTTCCTTGACGCGGGGTGGAGCAGTCTGGTAGCTCGTTGGGCTCATAACCCAAAGGTCATAGGTTCAAATCCTGTCCCCGCCACCTAAGAGCCCTTTTCGCAACAGTTTGCGGAAGGGGCTTTTTCTTTGAAATCGCTCCAGACAGAAAATGTCAACACCTCGTGCCGGAAACTGACTGCGAATAACTCGTTCTGAGGCTCGAAGGAATTCTAGAAAGATTGATTCTCGATATATTGCGATATGGATCTGACTTGACCCGGCATGGGGATCTGTTCCCTGAAAACGGGGATAATCCATTACCAGAAATACAAACTTAGACTTTGGATCTAATCTGAGGGAAAAGGTAATTCCAAGTGGCTATTGAGACGGTCGGTAACGATAGAGGAATGTGAGGCTATATATAGAGGGTGTATCGCCCCCTGAACATTCTTCCAAGCTAGCGTTTTTGTCAATGAAGAAAGGATCTACCCTAACGGACTCCGAACTTCAGTTTAATTTCCGAGAAGGTCGTCTCACCAGTTGCACTATAACCCCATAAGGTCGCATCGATATCTATCAGATACTCACCATAGCCCGACCAAGAGTTGTACGCGGGAGAATCAAGGTAACCAAACCCATCCTCGTCCACATCGTAAAACCAAGCTGAGGAGTAAGGGTGATCTTCAATTCCATCCCAGTACATTGTAAAATAGTCGTATAGTGGCCAACCCTCATCAGGAACGATGTTTACGAACAATCCATAGCAGTAGTTGAGTGAGTCCCAACCCAACAATTCCATTGGATGAAAACTCGTGATAACCTCTTCCCAACATTCAGTACATGTGGTTTCATGAATCGTCGTGTCCTGGAAGATTCGATATTCTTCATCCTCGAAATCTCGTCGAATCAAGAGAATTTTGAAGGGACGACCAGCCTCGTCTTCGTGATAAAATCGCACTTTCGTAAACTCGATCGATTCCACCCAACCCGGATATTCGATAGGGAAGACAAAGGCCCCGATCGCACCATTGGAGTAAGGGTACAAATAGTCTGCTCCAGCTGGAATTCCGTCGTGGTATCTGAACTCCAAGTCAATATCGCGGGCGTCTTCAGTCAGCCCAGAGGAAAATAAAAGCACCAAGAAAAGGACAAACAATGTTTGCACTCGTGGAGGATTTGTCTTCAATGCTCTTATTTGGATAGAATGATTTTCCATTTCTCTCCTCCTTCTCCGGGAGCCCAAATTCTGACTTCGCCCGTGAGATCTTCTGAAAACTGTCCTATGATAATATCGACCGATGCATAATCAGCTTTAATGGATCCCAAGACGATACTCTTGATTTCTACACGAACCTTTTCTGCCGCCGCGTGCTCGATGAGCTTAACTTTGTAGAATCCGGTGCTGATTTGATCGGGAGAATCTCCGCATGGTGATTCGCAAGCGTAAATGCTGAGACTACCTGTATCCTCGGTAATTCTCGCTGCCGTGAATTCCAGCCAGGCATCAAAGCGATCAGCATTCTGGAGATGCGAAGTCACGGCCTCAAGAGGCAGCCGGATTCGATAGGCTAACAAGCCGCTGATTTCAACGGATTCAATTATCCTGTCAGGAATGATATGCTCAGTAACGACCCCAAGCGAGACCCGTGGCAGGAAAGTTGTAAGCACAACGACCAAGAGGAGCCAAGTGATCCCGAAGCAGTAGAGGTGACCTTTTCTACGCTCAAGGCGTTTGCCTATAGACGTTCCAATCATTTCAGCACCACCACCTTCTTGTTGAAGACTTGGTCATCCTGTTTCACTTGAATAAAATAGATGCCACTGGACTGCATTCGATTCGCAGAATCAGTTCCATCCCAAACCCAGGAGATGGATTTTTCTGAAACATTCCCAGCGCCAAGATCTATGATTCTTCGACCGGATAGGCCATACACGACCAACTGGGGCACTGACTCCCCGACCTGGTATGGAAAGACCACACTGATCATTGCATTGCTTGGATTGGGATAGACAGAAAAGGGAATTTCGGCTGACCCAGTTCCCATGAAGAATCCTCCAGATAAACCACAGCAAGACCCGATCGGATGGAATGGGAACCATTCCACATCTCCAAGGAAATACTCGTCTGCGCATGGACAATTTGGGTATTGGCCATCCTCACACACGCATCTTGCCCAAGTATTGCCGATAGCATTGATAGGTGAGCTAAGGGAGCGATTCCAGACGCGTACCTCAATTGGAGGCTCCGAAGCAACTACTGCAAGGCAGTTACCTGGAGTCCCTTCTCCCTCGCAGCCATCATCACCAAGCGGCCTGATCGTGTTACTACCATGCTCCGCCAGTGTGCCAAGATCGATGAACGCAACGTCTCCAGTCAACATGTTGTCGGGCCAAGTGGTTACTCCGTAGTTTTCAACTTCGACTTTTGCCCAGCGTAGAATCAAGGATCCACCCGCTTGAACTTCGATTCCTGTGTTTGAATTTTTGATATCTAGAGTCAAATCCGACAAACCCAACGATGTCTGGGCGAAGGCATTGTTTTTCACAACAAAGCCCGTCGAATGACTGGGCCTTTCAAGTTCATGCTGCTTGATTTCGATGTTTGGCCCAATCTCAAGATTGGTGGTTGTATTGGCGTCTCCAACTGCAATCCCGACCCCTCTAAAAAAGCAACCTATGTTCGACATGTAGTTGCTCCCATCAGCAACAGTAAGGGCCGGTAGTTCTGGAGGGTAGACCGTAGGTCTTTGACGAATTACACAGTCAGTTAATGTTGCTTCTGAAACAACGACCTCATCTGAGTTATAGAAGCTGACATGATCCAGAATGAGAGGCCCTTGAACGGGATCCCCAGGAAACACAAATGAGCTAGTAGATGGCGAAAATCCAAATACGAAATTGGAGTGTATAATCTCGACAGATTTCCCGAGAACTCCATCACCAGTGAATTCCACTAGATTGGTGAAATCCGCATGATAGATTTGTAGATCAGATGTAGCGATAGGGTTGTAGGAGATTCCCTCCCATCGACTCGGTGGTAAGCCGGAGTATGCCCCCACATCGAAGACGACAGGCAAGTTTTCGGTTCCATTGATAATCAAGGATCCGGAGATATTGAGTTCGGCATCTTCATCGGTGAAGTAGATCTGACAGCCCTCCTCGATTTCCAGTATCGCCCCGTAAGCGATCCAAACCGGCCATGGCACCCAAACGATACTCTCAGCCGGTAAAATCTGATGGCCGTTAACAACTTGGTTAAGTGTCACAATCTGCTCTGGGAGGATATGTGCGGAATAGCGATATGGAATCGCATTGCTCTCATAAGGTGTCTCAGGGGGAAACGCGTCAAGTTCAGTGAGAGAAAGAATCACTGCGACAGCATCATATTCTGGTCCGAAGTCATCGACTCGGAACTCAAAACGGTCTAGGGGCGCTCCACCTGTGTAGAGTCGACTCTCAATTAGCTCAGCATAATCACCATATTGATCCAGGCCGACACCATCTGGCGATACCGGCCCCGGTAAGTCCTGATACCCCCAAACCTGGATATTTAAGGACATATCGTCTACGCCTTCAAAGGGATGGTATTCAATGCTCCCACCATTCACACCATTTTCATCTCCAACGATGCATGGCATCACATCTTCGATGAAGAAAGAGATTTGAAGTGTTCCATGATTTTCTTCTTCGGGTAGAAAGACCAAATAATTCGCTGCATTCGAAGACAAGTGGACCACTCGGGTATATTCGCGCAGAGTGGGATACCAGTTGTGATGCTCCCACCAGTCGGACATTTCCGCATTCCACTCATTGGGCCAAAAGTCCTCAGTCTCGACGACTGGACCATAGGTGACCTCGTCGACTCCGACGACATGGTAAGGTGGGTATGTATGCACATTGTCGTACCAATAGTCATCCCAGTCTTGAAACAAACCGTAGAAATCCTGTGGTGTCATTGTGGAAGACCACTGATAAAGTTGCTCATCCAGATTGGGAGAACCAAGGTTAATGAACTTCGCTGCATTGAACTTGTGAAACAACTCGATCGCGGGTGCGACTTCGGTACTGCCGTAACCGCCTTGAAGCAACCCGGCGTATTCAGAGGAATGATCATCGATCCACTCAGAGAGTCTCAGAAAATCACGCCTGTAAATACTATCAGGAGGGACCTCTTCGAAGTTCCTTATCCAATCAGGATAGAAATCGATGCTGCCTTGGCTGAGATTGTTCTGTAAATAGAGGGCAAAGAGTCCCAACTCCGAGTAGTGATGTCGAGAGAGGCACACCTCATCCAAGACCTCCGGATCGTCGTCCCAAGTACACATACAGGATTGGTAGAAACTGTCACTCGTGTTCGGTAGCCCGAGATCATAATGAAGATCCGAGATGGGAGCATTGGCCCCATATCCAAAAAGGAACTCCGAAAAAATAGAGGTCATTTCGTTGTAGTTTCCACCACTGATAGACAATGGCTCCGTCCATGCGTGCTCTCTATCGGTATAGTAGATGTGACAGACATGCTGCCATTCATGAGCGAACCATGTCCTTGCAACGCATTCAGGCGACATGTACTCACCGGTGCAGCCACTCCCAGGAATCGGATTTTGGGGATCGTTCTTGATGATGACTTCGAGCGCGTAGTTATAAGCATGGGCGGCCCCTGCTGAGTCGTAGATTCTGAGTTCGAAATGATCTAGGATACCCGCAGGCGGTGGACTCGGGTCATCCGGGTTGGTCACTGTCGTGTAGATTCCAAGTTCATATGGATCGTCATTCTCGTCATAGGCATTTTCTGCAAAGTAGTCGAGAACCTGACATGCGTATCCCGTACTCGGATCAGTCTCGGGCATGATCAATTCAGCGAACTCCCGAAGCTCAACAATACCCCACTGGCCCAGGGCGCTTTGCGGCGGATTCTCCCAATCCCATTCTGTTTTCATCGTAAAATGGAAACTGAAGTCGGAATTCATCAAGTCTTCGGGGGGAACGGGGTCAATATTGTCCCAATCCACGCCTCGATCAGGTGGGTCAGATCCAAAAGTGCAGGGAAGAGCTTGAGTGAAGCCTGGAAGACAACAACAAAGGAAGGAAATGAGCACAATGAAGTTGAATCGACTCATAAAGGCCTCCGACCATGCGGTTGACGAACATCTTCAACAACCTAGCGATTTAAATAACCTGATGAGCCTAGCATGCACGATCAACTGGGACAATACAAAACAGATTCTGGTTTAGTTTATATTAATCGAGCAAGGGGAAGTAACTGAAGCACACCTCCACGCGAATCTTTTTGTCCACTTGAGTGCGGAAGAGTGAGATATGGGCAGATTGCGGTGGGTCTATTACGTGAGAGAGATGTGCTTCACGGCGAGATTTGATAATCAAATTGTCAATCGTCCTCAGCGAAACAACCTTGAAGACCAATATCGGGTTAAAAGAGAATAAACAACCCTGGAAATGCAACTTCATATATTCTAACAGTTAACCTAGGAGTCACTGGCTCGTATTCGGCGCGCCAAGCAGGATTCGAACCTGCGACCCCCGGCTTAGAAGATCGTAGTTCTGACTGACACTCAATACAGTGCCATTTCCCATGACTTTTTTCCTAGTTAGGTCTTTGGGCCCCAATCTTGAAGCTTCACCTCAAGGATCTTGAGGATTTCACCAACGGGCAACATTCCTTTGTATCCAGCCTCCACACCCGCCACTGCGTTTTCGGCGCAGGCTTGCAGCTTCTCCCCCGCAGAGAGTTGTTTAAAAGAGAGTACTCCCTCATGGGCAGACCGACGCAACAAGAGGTAAGCGTGACCACCTTCGTTCCGGCCCCAACTAGGACAGAGATAGTTGTACTTATCGTGCCGCTCCTTGATAAGTTCTTCAGACACTTCTCTGAAATCAAAGAGGCAAACGTAGCCGCGCTTACTGAAGTACCCTGGTCCAATTCGTGGGAAAGGCATCTCAAAACGACCATCGGTGTTCGGATCGATGGCCCCTGACTCAAGGATCTTCGGGACTGAGCATAGTCTAGTCAGATGGAACACCTCGCCGCGCAGAAGTGGGAGCACATCCTTGAGAAGACGATCTAGATCTAGGCTTGACTCCAGTCGCTCTGTAAACGGCATCCGTCCACTCATATCCGTGATCAGCCCTCGGTTTTGTGACCACATCCAGAGTTAGGATGCGGCCGCGATGGACGGTCCTGAGACCGCTTCCGATGTAGGCGGCCCCGCATGCTCATTGATCACTGCGGGGAAATCCTTCCTCATTCTCGCCCTGATCGGCAAACTTCGATTATGGCGCCTGCTCATCGAACTCGGGCAGTGGGCGTGTCAAATCCACTATCATGGGGATATTACTACGGAAGGCTTTGCCAACTGCAATCGCATGGTATTTCGGAAGACGCGGCAGTGCCTTCACCATCTGCACCCCGAGATGGTTTTCTAGAAAACGGTAGCTTGTTTCGTCGAATGCCTGGAAACAGATTATGGAATTGCACTGCGTAAGAACTGTCTTTGAAACATTCGCAGTGCGCTGAGCGATGATCAGAAATCCAATTCCATACTTGCGGCCTTGCAATGCAATTTGGCCAATCTTGTTCACAAGTGCTTTGTTGCTGCTATAGTCGCCGAAGTCCCCTAGGCTGCTTGTCTCCGGCACAACGGTATGTGACCTGCCCCCGATTATGTGACCACATCCAGAGTTAGGATGCGGCTAAAATGGG
>JACNKJ010000160.1 GCA_014382085.1 bacterium | reverse complement strand
ACGGGGCGAGCCGTGCGCGATGCGGTGGAAAAGCTGCCCGACGAGTATCGCATGGTGGTGGTGCTAGCGGATCTCGAGGGGAGAAGCCGGCAGGAAATAGCCAACGCTCTCGAGCTCAGTATCCCGGCTGTAAAAAGTCGACTGCACCGAGCAAGATTGGCCCTGCGAAAAATGTTGGCCGAAGATTTTGAATAAGCGCGAGAGAGCTTGAAGCTATGACCGAATACAACGCAGGCATGAGAATGATGCGCAAGATGATGGCCTGGGTCATCGGCAAGAAGATCATGGGAATGCGCATTGCCAGCTGCAAGGATCTTGCTCGGGTTCTCTATGACTATATTGATGACGAACTCTCCGATTCGGAAAAACGCAGCATCGACATGCACCTCCTCGTCTGTAAAGATTGTCGTAACTATCTAAAGACCTATAGAGACACAATTCAGATGGTGCGCAAAATTCCCGACACCCCCATGCCCCAGGATTTTTCCGACTACCTGGAAGACTTGCTACGTAAGCGTTTGGCGCACTAGCTCAGAAACTCCCCTCACAACCGGGATCCCTTTTCGCTCGCTTCGCTTCTTCGGAACCGGGCTTCTTATTCTTTGCGGGGATTTCGTCTGGGGCGCGAGGCGTGCCACACCCGGAAGGAAGGCGTTTGTGCCGCAACTTCGTGATAGCGGAAAAGACGCTCGAGCTCAGGCGAGTGATCGTGAAAGACCGGTCCCACCAGATAGAGTCTGCCCTTGGTGCTGAGTGCGCGGGCGATGTTGTCGATCATGCGCCGACCCGTACCTCGCTCCTGCATGGATCCGCTGTGATAGGGCGGGTTACAGAGGGCAAGGTCGAAGGACTTGGCGGGAAGTTCATCGCCGGCGTCGCTGGCGATGAGCGCGCCTTGGAATCCGCCAAGCTCGAGACTGCGGCGCGAGGCCACGAGAGCCAAGGCATCTGAATCGACGAGAGTGGCCGAAGTCACCAGGCCCTCCTTCAACAAGATGCAGGAAACCACGCCGGATCCGCAGCCCAGATCCAATAGGTGATCGCCCTCTCGCGGCTTACAGGCATTTAACATGAGCGTGCTGGCGTCATCCAGGCGATCCCAGCTGAAGACGCCGGGCAAGGCGCAGACCGTCACCGACTGGGAGCGGGCCTCGGCGCTGTAGGTGGCGGTGGAAGCGTCGAGACTCCAGTCTTCCTCGCCTTCGCGTGGCTTAACGACCAGCAACCTGGCGCCGGCTTTTTGCCTTGCAGAAAGTTCTCGGCAATGGTCGCGAAGCAAAGCTTCCGCGGGATGCATCCCCTCCTTGCGCGTACCGAAGATTGCGATCTGTCCTTGGGGGCCGATGCGTCCGGCATAGTGCTCAAGATCGAGGAAGAGTCGAAGCCTTTCGCGCCCGGCCGGAAGGACGACCATGTCGCCTGGCCCAGGCTCCGCACGCTCAGCGTGGATAGCCGGGAAATTCCCCAGCAAGGCGTGTCGCTCAATGCGCCGTTCGACAATCACGAGTCGCCCATCGCCCACGGCCTCGGTCGCCTCGCGCGCAAGAAATTCGGAACCCGTGTCCACGAGAAAAACCCTTCCCCGTTCCGGGAAGGGTAGAGCGCCGGACAGAAGGCGTTGAAGACTGTCTTCGCGATCGCGCGCCATGGAATCAGCTTCCGAAGTTCAGGCCCAGAGTAATGCTCATGAACTTGTTGGTGTCGTCCTCGAATTCATTCTGTGGAAGAATGAAGTAACGCGCTTCAACATTCAGATCGAAGGGCAGAAAAACGGGACTCAAACCTACGCCGCCCAGCACATGATAGCCAAAGTGCGTTTTGCGGCTGAGCATGTTCGCAAGATCCAGATCGTAGTCGCTCTGGCTTTCAAGCTCCTGCTCAACCAGCTCCGTTCCGAAGAGCGGAGTAATCAAATGATAACCCGCGCCGGCGCCGATGTAGAGACGCACCATGGGCAAGGTGATGTAGTTGAACTTCCCGCTCGCATAAATGGATAGGCGACCGAAGCTCGCATCCTGTGAAATGGGGCTGAGCTCGCTGACCTGATACTCGTACTTGTACTTGGCGTAGCTTCCCTCAAGTCCCATCTCAAAATCGAGGAAGGGAAGAGCGTCCACGATCAGGTGCACGCCACCAAGAATGGGGTCCTTGATTTCATGGGACAGAAGGGTGATGGTTTCCGGCGTGCCGATGTCCGCACCGAACTCCGAGTTGATCGGGTCGTGTCCGTTTTTGTCGATGCCCACATGGAACCCGGTTTTCCAGATTGCGGAAGCGGGCGAGACCATGGCGAAGATCGCGACGGCGAGAACCAGTGGGACGAATGTCTTTCTCATGATGACTCCTTCTTCGCGCGGGGCGAGCGGGTGCAGCGAGTATAGGTCGGCGCAACCTGGGCGCAAGGAAAAGGCCCGAGCCGAGGGCCCGGGCCTTTGGACATTATTAGAGAGGAGCTATTCGTCCTCGATCATGATGATTTCCACCGGGCAACCCTCGGCGGCTTCGCGAATTTCGTCCTCGTGGTCGTTGAAGTTGACGCCTTCCCTCACCAAGCAGGAGTCGTCAGTCACTTCGAAGACCTCAGGGGCGGTGTCTTCGCAGAGATTGCAAACGGTGCATCCCTCGTCAATCCAGACCTTCTTGATTCCCATGATTCATTCCTCTCGAGGATGTGGGGCCAAAGGCGGGCCAAAACCCGCCAGCCGGTTTGCACATAATAGGAATCCCCGGAGGGGGGTCAAGCCCCGGTGGCGGGTAGACAAAAAAAGACCCGGGCCAAGGCCCGGGCCATTTCGAAGCGGATGGCTATTCTTCCGCCTGCTCGGCCCGCCAACGCTGGTAGTGCATGCTGCACAGGCCTCGTGCGACCACGGGGCGACTGCATCCCTCTTCAGCACAAATGCGAACCGGTCCCGGCTTCCGCCCGCGATTGGATTTTCGCAGGGGGTTTCCGCCAGATTTTTTTAGGATGTGACCCAGTGTCGCCTCGATATTCTTGATCCTATCCTCGAGGTTTTTGAGATCCTCCTGGGTCGGCATCTCTTTGATCGTAATGCGCGCCGTCTTCTCGCTGACATCTTGTATCAGCGCCTCGAAGGCCTTACCTAGTTCTTTGACGCTCATTAGGTCCCATCCTTTGTTGAGCGTTAATGGGTTAGTGACTTCGTTATTTTAGTAAATTGAAGCGTAGTAGCAAGGGAAATCGAAAATATTAGATAGAATAGAGATGTATGTATAAAAGAGTGCAGCCTGTAGAAGGGCCAAGAAACCATCAAACGCCTGGCATACGAGGAGTGGCTTTGAGAGGGCTAAGGGGGCCGCGACACAAGCTGCACAGATGCTACGCTTAGTTGCTACTCTGCACCGATTCTAGGGTCGCAAAAGGGCTTTGTCCAGGCCTTTTTTATCCTGAAATATATTCGGGATTCCAAAACGTAAAATTGTCAGATTCTTGATCCTATAATCGGAGATCCCTGCCCGTCATGAGCGAGTGGGCTTCAAGGCCGGAGTGAGCGAGCAGTGTGGGCACGATATCCGACAGGCGCCCCTCGCTAAGTTGCCCATTCCATTGAGGATCCACAAGGATCATGGGCACGGGGGTGGTGGTGTGCTGAGTGTGTGGCCCTTGAGTTTTAGGATCCCACATTTGCTCGGCATTGCCATGGTCGGCGGTGATAATAAGGAATCCACCTCGGTCCAGGGCCGCCTCGGTCACAAGTCCAACCGCAGAATCCACCGCCTCCACGGCCTTGACCGCAGCGCTCAAAACCCCCGTGTGCCCTACCATGTCGCAATTGGCGAAATTGACAACATGGGCGTCATATTCACCTTTCTCCGACTGCTCGACGAAGTGTTTGGTGACCAGGGGAAGACTCATCTCGGGCTGAAGGTCATAGGTGGCCACGTGAGGTGAGGGCACCAGAATGCGATGTTCGCCGGGCCAAGGTTCTTCAACGCCGCCATTGAAGAAGAAAGTCACATGGGCATACTTCTCGGTTTCGGCCAGCCGCAAGTTTTTAAGCCCTTGTGCGGCAAGGACATCGGCAAAAATGCCTTCGAGGGGTCTCGGTGGAAAAGCGATGGGGATTTCGAAATCCTTGTGATACTGCGTCATGGTCGCAAAGCGAATGCGGGGGAAGTAGTCCCGCCGGAAACCGTCGAAGTAGGCGTCGGTGAAGGCGCGTGTGAGCTGGCGGGCGCGGTCGGCGCGGAAATTGAAAAAGAAAGCGCCGTCGCCCTCTCTGATTTTTCCCAAGGGCTTCCCATCTTCGCCCACCAGGGTGATCGGGCGAACGAATTCATCGGTGACACCCTCCGCATAGGACGATTCAATGGCCTGAACGGGGTCTTGGGCCTTGGGTCCCTTTCCCAAAACCATTGTGCGCCAATGCTTTTCAACTCGATCCCAACGGCGATCGCGGTCCATTCCCCAATACCGACCGCCGATGGAGGCGACGGCGAAATCGCCGCCGGCCGTGTTAATCTCGTCGGCCCAGCCCTGGATCTGGCGCAGAAATCCGGCACCGGCCTTGGGCGGCGTGTCCCGGCCGTCCAAAAAGGCGTGCAGGCGAACGGGCCGCCGGCCGGCAGCTCTTCTAATTAGGGCTTCTAGGTGCATAAGTGAGCTGTGGACTCCTCCGTTGGAGACCAAGCCGAGAAGGTGAAGGGTGCCACCGGTTTCCGAGACCGAATCCACCAACTCCATCCACGTTTTATTGCGCCCGAGCTCACCTTCCTCGATAGACTTGTCGATTCGGGTGATATCCTGGTCCACAATACGCCCTGCACCCAGGTTTAGGTGGCCCACCTCGGAATTGCCCATTTGGCCCTCGGGCAGGCCCACATCACGGCCGCTGGAGGCGATCCAAGTCCAGGGATGATTTGTCATAATTTTGTCAAGATAGGGTGTCTTGGCTAAATGAATTGCATTCGTATCTGAACTATTGCCGAGATTCCATCCGTCTAAGATGAGAAGAGTGGCGGTGCGGGGGAGGGAGCGCATAGGGCCATCCGGGGCTCGGGTTAAGAGCGCTAGTATAAGTGTCGTCGAGTGGGCCGGCAAGCACCCTGTCTTGACAGGGCCCCTTCCATGTTCCAGCTTGGCTTTGGAGGTACAATGAGCGAACAGGCAGATCTTTTCAGTTCACGAGATCCGGAATCCGAGGCCCCTGAGCCCTCGGCTTGGACGGTTTCCCAATTTAATGAGCGGGTCAAGTCCTTGGTGAAGGGGGCTTTTGGAAGCTTCCGCATTCAGGGATTTGTCTCGGGATTTACGCGCAGCTATTCCCGCGGGGGCCACGTCTATTTCGAGCTGCAAGAGCGGGAAAGCGCCGAGGAGGCCCAGGCCGAAGCCGTGGTGAATCTGATCATGTGGCGTGGAGTCAGGGGAAAACTCGAATCGGCTATCCGGGAATTGGGTGGAGATCTGGACGACATGCAGGTCTATTTTCAGGTGAACCCCGATCTCTATGTGAGAAGCGGTCGGCTTTCCCTGATCATCGAGGACATCGATGTGGAGGCCAGCCTAGGCGCACAAAAATTGGACCGGGAACGACTGCTGCGAACGCTGGCCGCAGAAGGACTTCTAGAGAAGAACCGAAGCCTTCCTCTTCCGCTAGTGCCCCTTCGTGTGGGTTTGGTGACCAGCGTGGAAAGCGCGGCTTACCACGACTTCACCAAGGAGTTGGGCCTCTATGGCCTGGCCTTCAAAATTTTCACCCTGGATGCGCGAGTGCAGGGCGCCGAGGCTGAAGTTACAGTGCCGGCCGCCTTGGAAGAGTTCGGGCGGAGAGCGCAAGGCCTGGATGTTATCGTGCTCATTCGTGGCGGCGGAAGTCGTAGCGACCTGGCCGCCTTTGACAGCGAGGCCATCGCCAGAGCCATCGCCGCCAGTCCCTTGCCGGTGCTAACGGGCATCGGCCACGAGATCGATCGAAGCGTGGCCGACGAGTTATCTCACCGAGCTTTCAAAACGCCTACGGCCACAGCTCAGTTTTTAACCGAGCGCGTGGAAAGCTTTCTGAACGCTATCAACGAGCGCGGCCGAGAGATTCGGCTTATGGCTGAAGGTCTCTTACGTGAAGAACGCGCGGAACTGGATGAACGCGGCCACCGATTCCAACGCCTGGTGGAGCGCGGACTTTCGCGCCTTCGGGAGGGCTTGTCTCGTCGACGTGCCTTGCTGCCGCGACTTTCTCGTGGTGCGCTGGAGAGAGCGACCCTGCACCTGAAGACCCGGCAAGCGCGCATTGCGCCGCGGCGTATTATGGGAGACCTCGGCCGCCGCGGGAAAATCCTCAATGAGCGCAGCCAGGCCCTTCATCGCAACTCCGCGCGGAAGCTGAACGAGGTCCTGCGGAGCATCAGCCATCGCGAGGAACGGCTGAAATTGCTGGATCCCGTGCGGGTATTGGAACGGGGGTTTTCCATCACCTATGGTCCTGGTGGCAAGGCCCTGCGTTCGGCGCGAGATGCGAAGCCGGGTGCGACTTTAAAGACGCGGCTCGCCCAGGGCCGAATCGTAAGCGAAACGATCAAGACGGAAATAGAGGACGAAACATGAGCGAAAAGAAGAAGAAGGCTGCGGCCGAGTTGACCTATGAGGAGGCGATTGCCGACCTGGACGCTATTCTCGAAGAATTGGAAGCGGAGGAGAGCGACTTGGATTCTTTGGCCGAGCGTGTGAAGCGGGCCAGCGAATTGGTGAAGCACTGTCGCGAGAAGATCCAGGCCGCGGAAGTGGAAGTAAGCAAGGTTCTCGAAGAGCTGCCGGCCTCCGAGGAAGACTAGGGCAGGTTCGCCGTCAACCAGGTGATGATCTCGGCGGCCACCTGGGCGTCCACAGGTGAATCGGGCGTACTATAATTATAGGCCGCGCTCATGGAGTCGTACTCGTAGAAATCCAGATCCGCGTCTCCCTGCAGAATCATGTCGATCTGATCATGCACATCCCGGGACGAGTTACGCCGATCCCAGGTGGCGGCACAAAGCAGCACGGGTATGTCGAGGGGCGGAAGATAGAGCGCCGGATCGAAACCTGAGCGATCCAGATACTTGCTGCCGTAGCATGTGAGATCCATCAGCATGAAGAGGTCGTCTACGGCCTCGGGAATTGCGGCTAAGTCTTCCGGGCGATTCATCCACGGCGACAAGGCGACCACCGCATCGGCCTCAAGCCGACGGGCGCCTTCCAGCGCGAGAGCGCCACCTTCACCATAACCCAAGAGTGATATTCTCTCTGTGTCCACGTGTTCGTGGGCCGCCAGAAAGTCTAGCGCGGTGTCCAGGTTTTCCTGGCGAGCCTCGAGCCCCAGCGCAGCAAGCTCGCCTTCGGATTCTCCAACTCCCGGTTTGTCATAAATCAAAACCGCATATCCGGCTTGAGCCAGTTCATGGGAAAGCGAGCTGAGTAGCGCGCCCTGGTTTCGATCCACCAGACCACCGCCTGAAAGAGCAAGCACACCGGGAAAGGGTCCTGTGCCGTCGGGTAGAAGTAGATTTCCCTGCAGCAGGCCCGAGGATCCTTGAAATTGGACGGACTCTTTGGAATACCCAAGGGCATCGGGGTAGGTGGGCGAAAAGGCTTCGATGTTCAATCCGCTTTCGCCCAAATACTGCATGGCAAACCCCCAGGCGAGGCTCGCCCAGAGAACGGGAAACTCGTTGCTGAAGGTTTTGAAGTGTAGCGTTTCATCGCCGCCGGTCAGGTGGAAACCCAACACGGGAAAACCGCCCGCGTCGAGAGCGCCTTCATGGTAAAGACGCACCTCCATGGGATCCTGAATTTCACGCGGATCCCCAATGCGCAAAATGCTCAAATCGAGGCTGTCGGGGCGGCCGGCATTGTCCCAGGTGGCGGCGAGGAGCTCGAAGGAAAATGGCGAGCGCGGATCGAGCGGAATGGGAGGCTGGGCAGCCGGGGCCAGGTGGCGGCGCAGATCGAGCTCGCCCCAGCCCGTGGCCAGCCAGGCGTAGTCCCCACCCGCTTCAGGTGCGATCCGACCGCGCAAACCGTCGCCGCCTCCGGACGTTACCTGATTGTTCAGGATCCAATCGTAGCTCGCCAGCAGGCCCGATTGCCGCTGGTACTCGATACTGCAGGATTGAACGTAGTGCTCGCGGGGAGTTGTCCACTGACTTATGAAGCTCTTACTGTCACATGCGCACCACTCGTCATGGCGAGAGGCAACGCCGCGCAGCACTCCGTTTTCTTCGATGGCCCAGTATAGAGTTTGGAAGTTTTCCTCAACAGGATCATTGACCGAGCCGCAGCCGGCCAGAATCAGCAGTGCGAAGAATATCGGGAGCTTGCGCATAGAAGGAATATCTTCGACACGCGCCGGCAAGTCAATCGAGGAGCGGCACTCTTCTGTACCTACTTAAGCAGAACAAGTTTTTGGCGGCCCCTCAAGCCTCCAGCCTCGAAGTGCAGAAAGTAGACACCGGAGGATACAGGTTTTCCGAATTGGTCTCTTCCGGACCAGATTAGACGATGCTGACCGGCCTCAAGATGCTTAGCATCCAGCAGTTCTATTACTCGACGACCCGACAGGGAGTAGACGGCCAGTTGAACTTGCTCGGATTCTGAGAGTGTGAATGTAATCGTTGTACTCGGATTGAAAGGATTGGGGTGGCTGGGCTGCAGACCGGCTGCCACGGGCAGGACTTCCTCCGGAATCTGTGTAGGAAGGCAGCCTTCACCCAGCGCACCCATCAGAACTCCACAATCATTGTTCCAAGGAAGGCAGGGGGAGTTGTTTTGTAAGTGTAAATCCCCGAGAGGCGGATTGCAGAAGACAGGATCCTCGCCAATGTTTCCGTTCACACCCACGGTGTCTGCAATGCTAGAACTAAAGCTTCCGCCCGTGTTCTCGAAAAAATCTGAGCAGGCTAAAGAGAGTGTATCCGGAACTCCGTCAAGGTAGAAGCCACCAACCAAGGGTGCCGAATTCCAGGCAAGACAGGACGACTCCATGAATATCTCGCCGCCATTGTCAATGCAAATGGCGCCACCTGCCTCCAGAGCGGAGTTGTCGTGGAAAGTCGCGTTTCGCAAATGCAATTGCGTGGAATTGGTCGAGTAGAAGCCACCACCCTTATTGGATCTGTTGCCATCGAAAACAACGCCATCGAGCGTCATCTCAAAGGACTCTGAATAGAGTCCTCCGCCAAAGGCCGCGGGATTGAGGGTTTGATTTCTTCGTAGCTCGATGCCCTCGCAAGCGATCGCGTTGCTTGCGCAAAAGAACCCACCTCCGCCGAGCACTTCGGACACACAGTCTTCGATCACAAGATCTACCAGCCGGGGCGAGGCGTGATAGACCTTGAGGCCTCCACCGCCCCGGCCGTAGGGAGTTCCCTCTCCACAGCGACCGTTGCGAATGGTGAACCCCTCGATACGGAATGCCTCCGACTCATAGTCCTGAA
>JACNKJ010000208.1 GCA_014382085.1 bacterium | reverse complement strand
TCAGCGCGCAATCGGGGCCAAGATCGCGAATATCATGGCCCCGATTGCGCGCTGGGAGAGGCTGGCGAAATCCGCCGCGGCAAGATCGCTGGCTCCATAGAGGCTAAGACCCAGGGCTCCGAAAAAGAGGACCACGGCCGTGGCGGCCACCGGATCATTTCTACGAATGACATTTCGGCTGATGACCAGAAAGAAACCGAAGCTGGCGGCGTTGCCGATGGTGAGCAGATCGCCCACGAGATACTCGCTGGCGAAGCGGAAATTTTCCACTTCCAAGAGAACTAGAACTCCCGCCATGCCGGCCAAGAAGCTTAGTGCCTTGCGCCGAGTAAGATTCTCTTTCCCCAAAATCAGAGCCCAGAGCAGAGCGAAGCTTGGAATCTGGCTATTGATCAGCGCGGAATGAGCTGCCGTGGTGCGCACGATGCCCTCGAGAAAAAGGGCCTGATTTAGAACGATTCCGAAAAAGGCGCAAAGCGCCAGGATGGCCACGTCTTTCTTGGGGGGCAGGCGCCGCTTCATGGCCAGGGCGATGGCCAAAACGATGAGCCAGGCTGTACCGGTGCGTAGTACGGCCCAAGCTCCCGGCACCATTTCGGACACGATCCATTTGGCCGCCAGGTAATGCACGCCATAGAAGACCTGCACGGACAGCAGGGCCAAGGTGACCTTCCTACCTGGATTTTTGGGGGAAAGGGCAAACATGTGCGGCACTATGGAGGGGCTGCCAGCCTTGAGCAATAGATATCGATACGGCTCCCGGGTCTTTCCCCTTGTTCACGGGAGCTGCAGAAGCTACTCTCTTCGGGTCATAGTCCAAGGGTGGTCCGAGGGCTTTCGCCTGAGGGCATAATAGGGAAGAGCGGTGAAAATCCGCCACGGTCCCGCCACTGTAATCGGGAGGCCGCCACAGACGCCACTGGGAAACCGGGAAGGCGGCGGCAAGAGAAACCCCGTAAGTCAGGAAACCTGCCACGGCCATCACACCTGTCCGTCCTTCGGAAGAAAGGAGGGAGGGGTAATGCCGCAAGCATTCATCCCGACACGAAACTGGGCCTGGCTTCTGGCGCCACTGTGGTTTGCCGCGACTTTGCACGCGGAAGAAGCGCCGACGCTGCCCGATTCTGTCTACATCATGGCGCCCATCGAGGTGGAAGGGGATCCTGTAGAAGCCTTCGCAGAACGCAGTGAGCGCAGTCTGGCCCGGTCGGTGATTCGACCTGATGAGAACCCTCATCGCTTGCCCGCCGCGCGAATCCTGTTGCGGGAGATGCCGGGCGTGGAGCTCCGTCGATATGGCGGCCTTGGATCTTTCAGCACTGCCAGCATCCGTGGATCGGGTGGATCGGAGTTGGCCGTCTACCTGGATGGTGTAGATCTTAGGCATCCCATGAGCGGCAGCCTGAACTTGGACGAACTGCCCCTGACCGGTGTTGAGCGCATTGAAGTTTATCGCGGGGCCGTGCCTTCGGAACTAGGTGGGGGATCTCCCGCGGGGGCCATTCACATGGTCAGTGAAAACAAACGAGCCCGGCGTTTTTCACTCAGTGCGGGAAGCTATGGGACCACCCGTGTCTCGGCCGGGGGAGCCGGCGCGGGACCCTGTGGTATGCGGGCCCAAGTCAGCGTCAGCCTCTTGGCCAGCCGTTCGGATTTTTTCTACCTCGACAGGCAAGGCACTCAGGCCAATGCCGATGACGATACGCTTCGCCTTAGGCGTAACGCCGACATGCGCGCCGGCGATTTTCTCATGCGGCTGAAGCGTCCTTCAGCTGTGGGTGAATTCAGTTTGATGTATCGATGGCTGCTTCGCGACAATGGCCTGCCCGGTAGCGAAGCCCTGCCCACCTATCATACCCGCTCGGTAAAACGTGGCCAAGATCTTCGTATAAACTGGCGTCTACCGTTGATCGGCCATGCGCTTCGGCTTGAATCCACGGCTTGGGGTCGCGACGGTGTGACCGAGTTTCAAAATCCCGAGAAGGAGTCCGGCCCCTTCCTTGTGGGGGATGAAACGCGCGACCATCTGCGCAGCCTGGGTCTGCAGATGCGGGCCGATCTGTTTGCGCCTCCCTGGCATTTTCTTCTTCGCGGCGAGCATCGCGATGATCGCTTTCAGCCCGATAATCTCAACCCCGCCAAGTTCGAAGACTACGAACGCCGTCGCCGCGGATTGCATTGGGCCGGTGAATTGCGCCGCGAAGGGCGCAAGTTACTTCTCGTGGCTGCCTATGGTGAGGAACGCTTGCGGGACAACTATTTCGGTCCGCCTTCTTTGCCATGGTTGCCGCCGGTGGAGAAGGCCGAGCATGACACTTTCGCCGCATTCCGTCGGACCGGGTTCCGCTGGCGCCTTAAAGAGGATGAGAATTCCGGCCTCGATCTCTTCGGGAATTTGAATGAGGGCTACCGCGCGCCGAGTTTGTTGGAACTGTTCGGACAGGATGTTTCGGTGCAGGCCAATCCCGAACTCTTGCCCGAGCGCGGACGCGGTGGCGATCTGGGCCTGACCCTTCGCGGAATTCGAGGTGATCTTCAGGCTCGCCTGGAAATCAGCTTTTTCCAGCGCCGAATGTGGGATCAAATCCTTTTCATGCGCAACAGCCAGTACTCGGTGAAAGCGCAGAATCTCGAATCCAGCGAGATTCGAGGAAGCGAGTTGAGCCTCCTTCTGGATTGGCGATCCTGGACCTTGAGCCTGGCGGACACTCGATTGGATGCTCGCGATAAAAGCGGACATCCGGACTACGATGGCAAGGCGCTTCCCTATCGCACACCACATCGTTTCTTTGCGCGACTTATGAACGAGTTCGGGCGATTTGCGCTATTCGGGGAACTGGAGAAGCGTGATGCAGTTTTCACGGACCGTTACAACGATCCGGATCGCCGCTTGGCCGCTACCCGTTTCCTGGGCGCAGGATTGAGTACATCTATCAGTAAGAACTGGTCCCTCTCATTGGAGGGCATGAATCTCGAAGATACTCGCGCCGAAGATGTGCTCGGTTTCCCGCTGCCGGGGCGAACCTGGTTGATGACTTTAGAGTGGAATGGCTACAAGGGGACGACACTATGAGAATCATTCTAGCAGGCCTCCTGCTGATCGCACTTGTGACTTCAGCCGGCGCCGAGCGTATTCGCGTAGCCTGTACGGATTTTAGCACCGGCATGCTTTCGAGTATGGAGGCGGCAGATCCTTGGACGCCCTACGCCGACGAACTCTCCATGCACAGCGACGCGGTGCTGCGATGGGGCGGCGAGTATCTCGTCCTGGTGGAACGCCTGGGCGTGGATGCACTGCGCATTTTGAATCCCAAAACTCTCGCTCTTGTGAATGAGTTCAGTACCGGCGGGGGCAGCAATCCGCAGGATGTCATCGTCTTGGGTGACAAAGCCTATATCAGCTGCAACAACCGCAATGAAATTCTTGTCGTGGAGTGGCCTTCCGGGAATCCATTGGACACGGTGGATCTTTCCGCCTGGGCCGATGGCGACGGCTACGGCGAACCGGCGGGCATGCTGCTGGCCAATGATCTCATTTTCGTGGCCATTCAACGGCTGGATCGTGATTTCTACTGGCTTCCGGTTGGCGACAGTTATCTGGCGGTAATCGATCCGGCCAACGATACGCTGGTGGACGTGAATCCAGGGCAGGCGGGAGTGCAGGCCATCGCTCTGCCGGCCGCCAACCCGAATGGCGAGCTTCAAAGATTCGATGATCAAATCTGGCTCAGTTGCGTGGGTGGCTTTGGTTTGACCGACGGGGGACTGGTTCGTGTAAACCCCATGAGTTTCAATGCCGAACTCTTCATCGCTGAATCAGAATTCGGCGGCGACTTGGGCGACGTGGGTTTCGCGGATAGCAGCCATGCATGGGCCATTGTCACCGACGCGAGCTTCAATACACACCTTTACAAGTTCAATCCCACTGCGGGTGGATTGCCGGAAATGGCGATTGCCGGTGCGGGGTGGATTTTCAATGATCTGGAAATCTTCGGAGACGCGCTCTATGTCACCGATCGAAGCTACGCGGCTGAAGGATTGCGCGTTCTCGATGCGGAAACGGGCGACTTGTTGTCCAGCGCTGTGGATATGGGCCTGCCTCCCTACGACATCCTCGCGCCAAACAACTCTCAGGTGGATGTACCTGAGGCGCCGGCTCTTTTGCAATTGTCCTCATGGCCCAATCCCTTCAATCCTCAGACGACGATTCGTTTTGATCTTGAGAATAGGTCTCGGGTTTCATTGAGTATCTTCGATTCGGCGGGCCGGAAGCTACGAACCCTTCTGGCGGATGAAGAACTTGACCCAGGTTCCAGAGAATCAGTCTGGGATGGCCGGGGCGAGCAGGGTCAGCGCTTCCCCTCGGGTGTGTATCATGCAAAGCTACGGATCGCCGGGCGCGAGTTCGGTCTGAAGCTGGTCTTGCTCAAATAAGGAGAGATCGTGAAACGTTCTGTGGCTCTTATGGCCTTGGTTCTGCTCGCCGCCTGCGCGCCCGAGGATATTCCATGCCCCGAGGGTGCCATATTCAGTGTGGCGGTGGTGCATCCCGATTCCATCGAGAGCATCGATCCCTTGGGCAACATCAATCCACCAGGCCACACCTTCCCTTCCGATCACATGGGCATCTATTTGGGACGTGATGAGTTTGATCATACCTACACCGTGAATGTCTATTGCCCCGGCGATTTGAAACTGGTGCGCGCGCGGGCCGTGGAGCATCTGGTGGAAGGCATCACCGACTTCGCCTTCGATTTCGAAGCTTGTCCCGATATGGTTCTCATCATTGGACACGTGGGAGAACTGGATCCCGACGTCTTCGCGGGATATATGGATCTGAACACTTGGCATTTCGACGAGGAATACAGTACCGGTGGGGAAACCTATCGCGTGTCATACATTGAACCCGATTGGGACATCGCCGCAGGCGTGAAAGTTGGCCGAGCGGGCATCTATGAGTATCAGGGCAGCCTGGATTACGGCTTCTACGATCGCACTCGTGCAGCACCCCCGTCGGCCAATAAGGATCGCTGGGGAGACTATGGTTACCTGCACGCGTTCAGCCCCCTGGATTACTATCCCGATGGCGCGCTCAAGGATGAACTGGCTGCCAAGGTGGCTCGCGAAGAAATTCCCAATGATCCTCATCCCTTCGGGCGCGTCATGCAGGATGTACCCGGCACAGCTCACGGTTGCTGGTTCATGCCCGGCGGCGGATTTCCGCCCGAGGATGCGCACCTGGCCTTGGTCCAGTGGAATTCACATCCCAGCGTGAATAGCTTTTCAGTGGGCAACGCCGTGCCCTCGTTGTTTTCGGGGATCTATCCTATCTTCGAGGAACAGGCCGGACTTCTAAATGCACCCTTCGACGAGATCACGCCCGACGGTATGGTCTACGCCTTTCATCTTGGACCTGATTGGACGCCGAATGGTTGGGTCGGCGCCATCCTACTTCATATGCCTGATTCCACGACGATTTGGATTGAGGGATTCGAGGGTCATATCGAAGACCCGGAGGCATGGATCTTCACTCGGGACAAGACCGTCTTCAAGCGCTAGAGGCTGCCTCGATAGATGAGGTGGGGAAGCTTGAATCCCAACATGTCGATATTGATCACACGGCCATCGGTTTTAAGGCCGTGTTTTTTATAGAAGCAACAAGCGGGTTCGTTTCCTTCGAGTACCAGCACTTCCAATTCGCGGAAACCTTTTTCGCGAAGGGTATCCAGCGTTGCTAGGTAGAGAAGAGTTCCGCCGCCTTTTTGCCAGCGTTGGGGGTCGAGGTAGAGCGAGTAGATTTCACCGCAGTCGCTGTGCGAGGAAGGTCCATATTCGGCGAATCCAACCACACGGCCTTCGATTTCCAGGACCAATCCGCGTCGGCCCTTGAAGAAGTGATCCTTCCAGACCTGGTAGCGCTGCTGTACCGAAAACCCTTCCAGGGTCTCAGCAGGCAAGAGGCCGCGGTAGGCTGTGCGCCAGCTGTCCACGTGAATTTTTGCTATTGCCTCAGCGTCTGCAATGCTCGCAGATCTAACTGTCCAGGATTTCACGCTAGACATGCAAGTGCCTTTCCGCGCGATAGCTGGACCTCACGAAAGGGCCCGCCTCAACGTGGACTAAGCCGAGAGATTCGCCCAAAACTTTGAGCTCAGCGAATTCCTCGGGCGGCAGGAAACGCTCCACGGGAAGATGGCGACGAGTGGGCGGCAGGTACTGTCCCATGGTTAGGATCTCGCAACGATGCTCCGCGAGTTGTTCCATGGCGCAGGTCAATTGATCCCGCGTTTCGCCCAGGCCAAGCATCATGCCGCTCTTTATGCGCACCGGATACTCATCCTTCCAGCGCGAAGCGGTTTTTAAGACACTCAGCGATTGTTGGAAATTCGCATCAGGTCTTACGCGACGGTAGAGCTCGGGCACGGTTTCAACATTGTGGGCCAGCACCTCGGGTCGGGCTTCCATGACCGTTGCCAGCGCCGTTTCATCACCTTGGAAATCGGGAATCAAAACTTCCAGTGTGGTACCCGACCTTGCCTCGCGCACGGCCCAAATTGTGGCGGCCCAGACTCCGGCGCCTCCGTCCTCGAGATCGTCGCGATCCACGCTGGTAATCACCGCGTGACGGCAATCCATGCGCTTCACGGCTTCGCCGATGCGGCGGGGTTCGTCCAGATCCACCGTACCGGGACGTCCCTTGCCCACGCTGCAAAAGCTACAATGGCGCGTGCAGATATCGCCGAGAATCATGAAGGTGGCCGTTCGCGCGTTCCAGCATTCGTGCAGGTTCGGGCAATGGGCTTCCTGGCAAACCGTGTTCAGAGACAGGTCGCCCACAAGCTCCTTCAGATCCTTGTAATCGTCGCCGGTCTCAAGTTTGACCTTGAGCCAATCGGGACGGCGCAGCTGCTTGGGTTTAGGCATGGGGACAATCTAGGGGATGTCACCGTGGGCCGCCAGGGTCGGGAAGGATGGCAATTGACAATGACAGGAAACAAAAGAAGAGGTTCCGGTTAACCCCTATCCCAACTGCCAAGGTTCCATCATTGACCTGCCCGCTTTAATGGGGTTATCTCAAGGCATGAAAACACTCGCGATTCTCACACTACTCATTGCTCTGCCCGCTTCGGCCGCATTTTTCGCTGAGGAGCCAAGCCTTGTCTTGGATGGCGAAGAGGTGGTGCTTAGCTGGACCACGGAATCGGAAACCCCACCGGCGCGGGCCAGCTTCGGCATTGAGGTGCCGGAGGATCCCTTCCGTTCGCCAAGGTGGCGATATTCCGCCCGTGAAAAGGGTGACAGCCTGCGCAGCCGGCACGAACTTCGGCGGCACCTCGGTTGGTGGGAACATCCCGTTCTGGACGCTGCTGGCTTGGCCGAGGCGGGGGGCATCATTTTGGCGCGGGTGGAGGCCTGGGATCCTCGCAGCAAAGCCCTTCGATATCGTGAACTGCGCATGGCTTATGGTCGTCAGGACAGTGTGGCCCTGCAGCTTCCCTGCATCAGCCGCGGACCGTGGATTGATCGTGTCACCACCGACGACGCATGGCTCAGCTGGACCCTGGACCGTCCTGCCAAGGTGACGGTGGAGTACGGCTCGACATTCCGGCGCATGGCCTGGAAGCGCATTGAAGTGGACACCGCCCTGGGCGCGGAAATTCGCCTTGAAGGACTTCGGGCCGATGAGGAATTCGGCTATCGCGTCGTTCCTGAGGGCCGCAAGTCGGGACTTCGCAGTTTCACTTTCCACACGCCGCCCGAGCTTGGCACATGGCCGGCCGACGGAACTGTCACCTTCGCCTTTCTTTCCGACAGTCGCGCCGGGGCGGGTGGGGGGATTGAAGCTGTGGAAGGCACCAACCGCCAGATGATCCGAAGTCTGCTTAGTGCCGCCGATATGTCCGGCGTGGATTTCGTTTGTTTCGGCGGCGATCTTATCGACGGCTATGTGGATGATCCCGGCGTCTACACGAGGCAGTTGGAATCCTGGAAAAAAGCTGCCGAATGCGTGGGCGGGCATCTGCCCATTTACGAGGGCATGGGCAATCACGAGATGCTGGCCGATTTTTTCCCTGCGGACGAAGGCCAGAAGGGCAAGCCACCCTTCCGCGACCGTGCAGGGGACGAGAACAGCGAGAGCCTTTTCGCCGCAGCTTTTGTGAACCCGGAGAATGGTCCCGAAGCTCCCCTGGACGCCAGTGGCAAAAGGGAATCGCCTCCCTTCAAAGAAAATGTCTACTCCTTCGACTGGGGTCCCGTACACGTGGTGGCCATGAACAATGACTATGACGTGGCCAGCCATCCGGAAGACCTGGGCGGCTTTCGCGAGGGATCCATTCCCGATGAGCAACTAGATTGGCTTGATGCGGATCTCTCAGCCGCCCGAAAACGCGGCGCCCAGGAAATCTTCATCTTTGCCCATGAACCGCCATTCCCCTGCGGAGGGCACGCCGGGGACGGCATGTGGTGGAACGGTGAGCGCCCCGAAATGCTTGCTGTGCGCCGACGCTTCTGGAACATTCTCCAGAGCTACGGGGTTCGTGCAGCTATGTTTGGCGATGAGCACAATTATAGCGCCTTACGTGTCGACACGCGTTTGGGCGATGAGTACCAGCAGCCCGTCTGGCATATCGTCAGCGGGGGCGTGGGCGCGCCCTATTACGCCAAAGATGAAAGCCTGCCCTGGGCGGCACATGTGGATGCTTTCAGTACCATTCAGCATTTCTGTCGCATCGAAGTGAGCGCAGAAGGCGTCATACTTTCTGCGATAGATGCTCATGGCCGCGTCATCGACCGGCGTCCATTGAATTGATTCGAGGAGATATCATGCGATCTATCGCTCTATTTTCAGTCCTACTTATTCTCGCGCTCAGCGTGGCATGCGACGAGGGTTCGGTGGTCGATCCACCTCCAGCTGTGAAAGGAATGCTAAGTGGGCAGGTCTGGCATCGCATTCATCCTGAGCAGGTGCTGGAAGGCGTTGAAGTGAGTTGGGGGGATGGGAGCGACATTTCAGATGAGGAAGGACGCTACGAGTTGCCCGGCCTGGAAGCCGGAGCCGATTCCCTGCGCCTGCGTCTTGACGGATTTCATGGCGAATCGGAATGGGTCGAAATCGACGGAGACAGTCTAAACAAGGGTTTCACCCTTATGCCTTTGGACACCATTCCTCCCGCTCCGGCCAGCTCTTTCACGGCCACGACCAGCGAAGGCGCGCACATCCTTCTTAGCTGGGAAGCACCTGAAGACGAGACTCGCACGGGGTTCATATTGTGGAAGTCGCCGGGAGATCCGCACTATCAGGTGCTGCCCAATAATCGGAGAGAGTTCTTGGATATCCAGGTAGCGCCTCTACGTGACTACAACTATCAACTGCAGGCCCGGGACGCATACGGCAACTTGAGCGTGGCATTGGAACTGGACGCAGAGGTCGACACCTATCCGACCTTTTCGGAAATGCGAGTGTTGCCGGGCGCTGGCTTTACACAAATACCCTTGGGTTGGACAGAGAATATGGA
>JACNKJ010000256.1 GCA_014382085.1 bacterium | reverse complement strand
TTAGCGTTGAAGACCTGCAAGGTTGGAATGGTCTTTCGAAGAAGGCAACCATTTACCCTCAACAGGTTTTACAGTATCTAAGAAGTGCCAGATCAGGCGATGCTGTGGCTTCGAAGAATCCCATTGAGCGGGAACATGTAGTGCGAAAGGGAGAGAATCTTTTTCAGATCAGCCGACTCTATGGTGCCACGGTTTATGATCTTTTGGATTGGAACCCCAAACTCAAAGGTAAAAATGCACTGATCCACCCCGGTGATCGTCTGGTGGTCTTCACACGGAGCTAGATGATATTCATGAAACAGCCGCCCGCTTCATGTGCGGGCGGCTTACTCTTGTGCCAGACATTTAGAATGCTAGACTCATACCTACACGATGGCTGCCATCAAGATCGATATGATTTCCGAATGCGTAGTCGAGACTGAGTTCTGAAATGGGTAGGCCCCAGAGGCCCTCTCCCATTCTGGCTAGCTTAAGACCGCCGCCCAGAGTGCCATACTCTTCGAAACCGAATCCGCGGGCAAAGCCGGCCCTGAGAAAGACCGCATCGGCCAGAATCAATTCCAATCCGAAGTGCGGATCGAAGCTCGTCTTGCCACCGGACCAATAGGCGGCCGACTCCAAGCCATCAAATCTGATTTCCATATCCATGGCCAGCAGGAGCTCAGCGCCCAGGGAATTGAAGACCTTACGCCAGGATATTCCAGGATGAAGGGAAGGCGTGACCACTTCCTGCACACCCGTACTCCAGGCGATGAAGGTGCCCGTAAGATCCGCCACACGCATGCCGAACAGGAAGTGGCCCGGCAGAGGTGGCGCGAGGATTCCGGCATCCAGGCCGAAGCCGAAGCTGCTGTAGTCACCGACAGCCTGGTAGATCACCTTCACGCCACCGGAGAGGGCCCAATCACCCAAAGCCCGGGCGTAGAATCCGCGGAAAAGCCACTCCTGGTCACTCTCGGTACGAAAGAAGCGGGGATCAAAAGTGTCGGGCAATTCCTCGATGCCGTCGAATTCGCCGTTTTCGTTTAAGTCGTTGTAGGGATGGTCCTCTGTGAACAGAATGTTGTTCACGCCCAGACGAAGGACGTCGAAAGCCAAGGCGCCTTCGCGGCCCTTAAATTCCACCTGGCGAAAAAAGGCCACGTGATCCACCTGAACGAGTCCGGCGAAGCGTTCGTCGTGCATGAAGCCCAGTCGGGATCCCTGCTGGAAAGCGAGTCCCGCGGGATTGTGTTGCAAGGCCCCCAGGTCGTCTGAGACGGCCGCGTAGGCACCACCCATAGCTAGGGATCGCGCATCGAGTCCCCCCGCCAAGAATTCACCGGCAAATTTGGTGGCCATGGCCTTGGGAGCGATTAGAAGCAGGGCGAGAAAGAGCAACAGGGGCGTCGCGTTTCTTCTCATGGGGCTTCCCTTTCCTGAGTTGAAAACCCGGCTTGATCGCCGGGATGACGGATGATAGTCCAACATTCCCGAAAGGGCCAATGCTTTTCCGGGCCTTATCTTAGAGCTCGAAGTCCTTGATCTTTCTGTAGAGGGTGCGTTCGCTAATGCCCAGCTGATCGGCCGCTCTCCGCCGATGTCCTCGATTCTCCTCGAGAGCACGCTGAATCATCTCGCGCTCCACATCTTCAAGGCGACGGGGGCTATCATGATTGCTAAGATCCCGGCCGAAACGAGCCGCCGCGATCTTCTCACCCATGCTCCCCGGGATATCATCCCCTTCCATTTGAACCTGGAAGCGCCTGAGAATTTCGAGGACTGAATTCACATCTTCCCTGAGGGAGAGGATGGAGCGATAAAGCAATTCGCGCTCGGCGTCTTCCGGCCTAAGATTGATGGGCACCGGAAGATTACCCGAACTTGACGCGCTTTGACCCTGCAGGAAGTCTTCGGGGAGATCACGCAGATTCAGTCGTTTGCCCCCTGCCATAATGCACATGCGCTGGACGATATTTCTAAGCTCACGAATGTTCCCGGGCCAAGGCGCTCCATTCAGCACCTCCATCAGATCATCATCCACCTCAAAAAGATCGGTGCTCTCGCGTTCATGTGTTTCTCGAATGAAATGTTCGACGAGCAGAGGGATGTCTTCGCGACGCTCTCTGAGCGCGGGCAATCGTAGTTCGAAAACCTTGATTCGATGCAGTAGATCGCGTCGAAAGCGGCCTTCGCGCACTTCCAATTCCAGATTGCGATTGGTGGCAGCCACAAGCCGCACATCGGTCTTGATATTTCGCGTGCCCCCCATCCGCAGGAATTCTCCGGTCTCCAAAACTCGTAGCAGACGAATTTGCATGGAGTGAGAAATTTCGCCGATTTCATCGAGGAAGAGGGTTCCGCCGTCGGCTCGTTCAAAATGCCCGGGATGAGCACTTTGTGCACCTGTGAATGCTCCTTTCTCGTGGCCGAACAACTCGCTTTCCAGGGTTCCCTCGGGAAGGGCACCACAATTCAAAGCAAGGAAGACGCTCTCACTTCTTTTAGAGTGATCATGGAGGGTCTTGGCCACCAACTCCTTACCTGTACCGCTTTCGCCCGTGACTAGCACACTTATGTCAGTGCGGGCGATGTGGAGGATCATTTCAATTATCTGGGCGAATCGGTCGGAGCGGCCCACCATGCCGGACATGCGGCGGAATCGCTGCAATCGGATTCTGCGCGCCATGAGTAATTTCAGGTCCCGCTCCGTTAAGGGAACCTCGATAATTTGATCCACGCCCGCCTTGCGTTCGTTCTCGCGAACCACGTCGGAGCGCTCACTTTCCATGAGAGCGATTTCCAGATGCGGATAGCGGCGGCGAATTTTGCGGATCAGGTTCATCGGGCTTTGAGATTCACCCCGGCGGTCGATGATCAGAATAAGTGGATCCAATTCTTCCAGCAGGCTATAGGCTTCGCTGGGCTCCTCCACAAGCACAAGATCGGCCCCTTCAAGCCGATCCCAGTTGCCGATTTGACGGAGGAGTTCTTCCTCTTTTGTAGCAAGTAATACCGTGTCTGCCATAGAGTTTCGCATCCTTCTTCAAGATGCGCGCGAAATATCTGCGCTTGGGTATGTCATCTTGACACAGCTATCTAAGCGCGGTGCCGGGCAATTGTCAAGGCATCAGGGCTGGGCCCTCAAGGCCAGTCCGCGCACTCGCTCTTCCAGCTTGTCGATGCGGCGACTGATTTCTGGAGGGCAGATATCCGCTTCGTTGTCGCTTAGCTGAAGCCTCTCAGGGTCGGGATGCAAGGCGGGCTCCGGCAGTAACGCGGATTCGCGCTTGTAGAGGGCTTCCACTTCTGCTTTGGGAGGGGCAAGTGGGAGATCCACAGGAGTGCTCAAACGGTGATTCTTGCGTCGAAGCTTCAGTCGATAGACCAGAAGCATGAAGAGCGTACCCAATACGGCGAGTTCCGCGGCGATTAGGAGTTGGCGGCCATGTCCATCCATCAGACTCGTCAGGGACTCGGGAATCCAATCCATGTTACTCCTCGTTTGGCTTCTCAGGCTTTTTCATCCAGCAGCTGTCCTCGCTCATTCTCCTCGGGGGCCTGATCCCGAGGATCCGTCTCACTGCTTTCCAATTCAAATCGCGAATCGTCGGTGGGCTCTCGCCTCTTCCTCTGTTTGCGCGATTGCTCTAGATTCTCTTCGTCCTTTCCCTTGGGACGATCACGATGAGATTTACCTAGTGGGTTGGCGATTCCTGGGGTACTCGGGAGTTTCCGTAACTTCTCCATCTTCCCCTCCAAATCACGTTGAAAGGACCTTTCGGCCCTCCTTCCGCGTTAAGCGGGGCTGAGCGTTCTCGCGAGTGCGTTCTCGCACACGAGTTCGCAAGCGCCTAACCGCTTTGCCGTGAATCTGACAAATGCGACTCTCGGTCACGCCCAGCGACTCTCCAATTTCGGCCAGTGTTAATTCTTCAAAGTAATACAGAGTTAAAACGAGACGTTCACGCTCGGGCATTCCCCGTAGCGTATCGAGAAGCAATTCCTTGATTTCCTTTTCGGCCAAAGCATCATCGGCCTTGGTCAATTTCGCATCGGGTAGCATATCGCGAACGGTGGTGTAGGTGCCGTCATTGCGAGTCCGCACCTCTTCTTCGAGTGAGAGAAGATTACTGCGCGATATCTCACCTACGAGTCTGTAAAAATCCGGTAGCGGGAGATCAAGATGACGGGAAAGCTCACCGTCGGTGGGACTGCGTCCCAGGTTGCCTTCCAATTCTTCCGTTGCGTTGTTTAGAATTCGCGCCTTCCGTCGAATTGAGCGCGGGAACCAGTCCAGGCTTCGAAGTTCGTCGAGCATAGCACCGCGAATACGCGGTAAGGCGTAAGTCTCGAACTTCACTTCCTTCTTAGGATCAAAAGACTCGATGGCCTTCATTAAACCCATCATGCCCGCCCCTACCAGGTCATCCATATCCACGAAATCGGGCAGTCCGGCCGCCAAACGTCCGGCGACGTACTTGACCAGTCCCAGGTAATTCAGGACCAGTTTTTCCCGGTCTCGTGGGTTTGGGTCCCTTAGGTAGGAACTCCATAAATCATTGACGTATGTCAACTTGAGTGCTTCTCCTCACTCACTGCTGGAGGCTGTTCCCAGTTGATGCCTGTTCCCCTTCCCAGCTTGCACCATCTGTGCCATGGCCGGGGGGTGTGCCAGAGTCCGTGTTTTCTTGAGATTCTTCTGGTTTTGAATCGACCCGAAGGGAGATCTGATAGTAGGCCATGATTCCAAAGACACCCAAACCGTAGAGGACCACCGTCGCCAAAAGAGCCTTCTCCAGAGATGGCATGAGGCCATGTCCTCCGAATGAGGCGCCCATATAGGTGAGGAAGCCGCCGAAGAAGCTCAACCGAGATATCCAATTGAAACGTTTCATTTGAGCTCCTTAACCGCTCATGGCCTGGCGGCGCAGAACTCTTTGTTCCAGTGGACGAATCATGTTTTCCGCGCTTGCCATTTCCAGGGATGAACCTGTCTCGGCTCCTGCGGAAACAAATCCAAGATTGAATTCACCAAGAGGAAGTAGATCCAAGGCGGGGCGCAAAGCTACGTCGAGATCTGTCCGGGTCATGGCCAGAAAATCAGCGGCGCCTGCCGCGCCCTCCATGTCGCGCCAACCTGAGTCGGCGGCGATGACCAAATGTCTGAAGACCGGCTCCCGATGAAGAGCGTCTTCCACCTTTTCCAGAAGATCCCATTGAGTATCTTCAAGAGGAGGCATATCCAACAGTATGAGATCACGGCTGAGTAAGTGCCGGATAGCACCGACCAGGGTGTTTTCATCTTCCGCCAGCGCAATCTCAACACCCATTCGGCGTGAAGCTTCTTCGAGACGTGCGACTTCCCCCGCATGTCTGGGACCGAAGGCCAGTAGGGCCACACGTGCTCCACTTCCAGAAACACGATCAGCCAATTTGAGAGCGAGACTGGTTTTACCCGATCCTGGAGGCCCTGTGAGCGCATGGATACCTCGCAACTCCTCCACCTTCATTTTGCCTACGAAGCGAAGTGTGGAAGCGAGACGAACCAAAGCGATTTGAGGATTCTGTTGATCCACCGTAGGGATTTCCTGTTCGAAATCCTGGGTCAGGCGAGCCACCGTGTTGTTGAAGAGCCCCCAGTCCCGAAGCTCTTTGGCTAAGGGATAGCTGTGTTGATCCAGGTTCTCCAATCGATCCTCATGTACTTCGAGTTCGGCCAACAAGGTATCAAGGCGCTGAAGCTCCGACTCCAAGCTGGGAGTTTCGTCAATAAAACGGCCGTCTTTCCCAAGATGAAGAGGCGGCAGATCCTTTCGCTCGATCTTGGGAGGCGCTGCCAGGCTGACAGTCAACTCCACCTTCTTATTCGAGTTCATGGTTCCGGGAATGCGCTCCCTGATCGTTCGCGTTTCCAGGATATAGGCATCTGACCCAAAGCGCTCCTTCACTACTCGGAGAGCCTCATTCATGTCATCAGCAAGAATTTTTTCCCTAGTCATGGAGCTTCACCATCCCTGTGGCTTTCACCTCTTGTCCCAGCGGCACTTCCGAATAGGCCAACACCGCAAGTCCGGGTAGCATCGTCTCCGTAAAACGCTTGAAGACGAGTCGAATGGGACTGCTCACCAGCAATACCGGTTGCATTCCCTTTTGAGCTGTTCTTTCAACTTCGATTCTGAGTCCCGCATGGAAACGATCGGCGGCATCGGGAGGCAAGCTTACGCCTCCGGTTTCGCCGTACTGTCCCAGCGCATCCATGAAGAGCTGTTCGATGGCCGGATCCACGGTGATCACGGCCAGGAGACCTGTCTCGTCGCAGTAATCTTTAACGATGATCCGTCCAAGACTTTCGCGAACCTTTTCCGCAATAAAATCGCTGCTCTGACTTTGTGTTATCCAGTCTCCTACCGCTTCCAGGATGCTCACCATGTCGCGGATGGAAACGCGTTCATGAAGCAGATTGGCGAGCACCTTTTGGAGGAAGCCGAGTTTGACTTGTCCGGGAATGAGTTCATCCACCAGGGCCGGGGCCACTTCGCGCACACCCGCAACCAGGCGTTGAACGTCTTGACGAGTCATGATTTCGTCCGCATGGCGCCGGATAATCTCAGACATGTGCGTTGCAAGGACGGCCGTGGGTTCCACAACGGTCAGCCCGAGTGCGCCGGCCTTCTCCCGAGCGGTTTCCTGTATCCAAAGGGCGGGAAGGTTAAATGCAGGCTCTAAGGTTTCGATGCCCTTGAGGTCGCCGCGTTCATCCGCCGAAGCGATGCAAAGGAGATGACCGGGAAGCAATTCTCCGCGCTCCAATTCAACGCCCTTGAGCTTCAGGGCATAATCGTTTGGCCCGAGTTGGATATTGTCACGAATACGAATGGGGCTCACAAAGATGCCTAGCTCGCGAGCAAGCTGTCTGCGCACACCTGTAACTCGTTCCAGCAAGTTACCCTTGCGACCTGCGTCGGCTAGCGAAATCAGGCCATATCCGATTTCACATTCCAAGCGATCCACCTGAAAAATGGCCGGGTCTTCTAGAGGATCACCCTGTTCTTCGACAGGAGCCGAAGCTTCATTGATTTCCTCGATGGCCAGTTTCTCTCGCTTCCGGCTACGGTAAGCTGCCACGCTTGACCCAACACCTAAGAGTAGGAAGGGCAGATTGGGGAGACCGGGAACAAAGCCAAGCAGGAGCAGAGCTGCACCCGCGATTCCGAGAGCACGGGACTGACTGAATATCTGGCGAATAAAATCTTCACCAAGATCATGCTCACTGCGTCCGCGAGTTACCACCACGCCGGCACCGATGGAAATAATCAAGGCGGGAATCTGGCTGACGAGTCCGTCACCCACGGTCAGAAGGGTATAAGTACCAAGGGCCTGGCTGAAAGGCATGCCCTGTTGAGCCACGCCTATAATGAAGCCGCCAAGAATATTCACAACGGTAATGATGATGCCTGCGATGGCATCGCCACGAACAAACTTGCTGGCACCATCCATAGCGCCGAAAAAGTCCGCCTCTCGCCCTATGCGCTCCCGACGCTCCTTCGCTTCCCGTTCATCGATGAGGCCCGCATTCAGATCGGCGTCGATGGCCATTTGCTTTCCGGGCATTGCATCCAATGTGAAACGTGCGGCCACTTCCGCCACACGACCCGCACCTTTGGTAATCACGATAAACTGAATGACCACGAGAATGATGAATACGATCATTCCCACCACGGGATTGCCACCCACCACGAATGCGCCGAAGGAATCGATAACCTTACCAGCGTAACCATCCAATAGAATGAGTCGCGTGGATGCCACGTTTAGTGCGAGACGGAAGAGAGTCAGAAATAGTAGCAAGGTCGGGAAGACGCTGAAGCCCAGGGGGTCTCTCACATAGAAGGTCACCATGAGAATGATCAGCGCAAAGGTGATATTGAAAGCGAGCAGAACATCGAGAAAACCCGGAGGAAGAAGCAGAACCATCACCGCTAGTATGCCGATGAGCGACATGCCCACCATGATACTGGCGTTGCTGCTTATGATGTGCTCCAGCCTTTTTGACCGCATGCTTTCGATCACGCTTCACTCCTCACGGACTCGTTCCCCGTCATTTGAAAGACATAGGCCAGGAGTTCAGCAACAGCCTGGAAGAATTTCAGGGGAATGCTCTCGCCGACTTCCGCTTCGGCAAAGAGAGCCCTGGCCAAAGGCTTGTTCTCCACCACCGAAATGCCCGCCTCACGCGCAACGTCTTTAATTCGCTGAGCCATCTTACGCTGGCCCTTAGCCAAAACAATTGGCGCAGCCATGCTATCGTCATAGGCCAAGGCCACGGCATAGGTTGTCGGGTTTGTAAGCACCACGTCGGCTTTCTTCACGTCTTCCATCATTCGCGAAACGGAGATTTCCCTCTGCAATGCCCGAAGGCGTGATTTGACCAGGGGGTCGCCCTCGGTGTCCTTGAGTTCATCGCGAACTTCCTGCTTGGTCATCATGAGATCGTGTTCGTACTGCCACCGTTGGAATGCGAAGTCGGCCAGGGCAAGGACCACCATGAGCATGATCAGGCGTCCCGCCAACTTGAAGGCCACCGCCCCCAGAAGCTTGAGAGCCGAAAGCAGATCCAGACCGGCCATTCCCAGGAGCTTGTCGCTTTCACCTTTGAGCGTGAGCCAGGTGATCAGCAAAAGAAGTCCCATTTTCAGAAGGCTCTTCACCAATTCGAATGCAGTTCGTTTACTGAATATTCTCTTGAAACCGTTCAAGGGATTGATGCGGTCTGGTTTGAAGGCCAAAAGTTCGGCATTCATACTCAGCCCAACCTGGGAGGCCGCAGAAAAGACTCCCACCGCCAACAGGATTCCCCAAATAGGAAGAACCATGGACATGCTCTGCCTCGTCCACAGTTCGGCCATGGGGACGAAGCTTTCATAGTTTAGATTACCCGCTCCTTGGAACCTGAATGATGCGCTGAGCATGCCGCGTAAATTTGCCCAGATCATTGGGTGCATCATCATGAGAACGAGTAGGCCCACGAAAAGCACCAGGAAACTCGAAAGTTCCTGGCTTCGAGCCACCTGTCCCCGCTTGCGCGCGTCCTTCCGCTTTCGCGGAGTGGCCAGCTCTGTGCGATCCTGACTCGGTTTCTCGGCCATCTATCCCATCCAACTCATGAGTGAGTGGAAATCTACGAGCAACGATTCTATGGCTCCGCGCAAAACGCGCGCGCCTACGCTGATTCCCAGGGCGAGAGCCGCCAGACCGATTCCGATCTTCAAGGGGAATCCCACGAGGAAAATGTTCATTTGTGGAACTAAGCGACTGAGAAACCCCAGTGCCAAGTCCACGAGAAGAAGAGCGCCAATGACCGGCAAACTCATACGCACGGCCAGAAGCAGAACTTGTCCCGATAGCTCCGCCCAGTGCTGAAAGCCTGCGATGGCAATCTTCGTGTCTCCAATGGGCAAAAGAGTGAAGGAATCTCCGAAGCCGGCGATGAAGGGATGGTGGAGGTCCAATCCCAAGAAAAGCAGCACGGCCATCAGATAGTAGAAGCGTCCGCTCACACC
>JACNKJ010000130.1 GCA_014382085.1 bacterium | reverse complement strand
CTCATGGCCGCTCACAAATTGCGCGGCATGATAAAGCTTAACCTGATCTTCGCCTCCGTTTACAATCTCGGCGCCGTCATTCTTAGCGTCCTGGGTTATGTCAGCCCTCTTGTGGCCGCCATCCTCATGCCGATCAGTTCCGTGCTGATCGTAAGCTATACCGCTTGGCGCCTCTCGGGAAGGAGGCTGCGGTGGATGTCTTAATCGTTTTGGTTTTCATTAGCCTAGTACTGGTAGTCGGCGGACTCATCTTCCTGTTCCGCACGCTCAAGGAGGGGGACTCCGAGCACGCCGATCGCTTGAGCCTTTTGCCCTTGGCCAAAGATGACTTGGCCGAAGGCGACAATCTCAATTCTCAATCCAAGCCCAAGGAGAACTCATGAGCGCCTCTGTTCAGACCAAGCATGTGGTCTACGACGATGGCATCGTGCGTGCATTTACCCTGGCGTCGTTGATTTTCGGCGTCGTGGGAATGCTCGTCGGCGTCATCATCGCGGCCCAGCTTTCCTTCTGGCAGGCCAACTTCGGGATCAGCTGGCTCAGTTTCGGCCGGCTCAGACCCCTGCACACCAACGCGGCGATTTTCGCCTTCGTAGGTAACGCGATTTTCGCGGGGGTCTACTACTCGACACAGCGCCTGCTCAAGACCCGGCTTGCCAGCGACTTCCTGAGCTGGCTGCATTTCTGGGGATGGCAAGCCATCATCGCCGCCGCGGCGATTACCTATCCCCTGGGTCTGACCCAAGGAAAGGAGTATGCCGAACTCATCTGGCCCATCGACCTTGCGGTCGTGGTGGTCTGGGTGGTTTTCGCGATCAACTTCTTCTGGACTCTCGGCAAGCGCAACGAGAAGAACCTCTATGTGGCGATCTGGTTCTACATATCGACCATCGTCACCATTGCCGTGCTCTACATCGTGAACAATTTGCAGTTGCCCACGAGCCTGGTGCATAGCTACCCGATATTCGCAGGGGTACAGGACGCGCTCGTTCAGTGGTGGTACGGACACAACGCGGTGGGATTCTTCCTGACCACGCCGCTTCTGGGTCTCATGTACTACTTCATGCCCAAGGCTGCCGAGCGACCTGTTTACTCATACCGGCTCTCCATCGTTCACTTCTGGGCCCTGATCTTTGTCTACATCTGGGCGGGCCCCCACCACTTGCTCTACACCGCCCTGCCTGATTGGGCCCAGAGCCTGGGCATGATCTTCAGCGTGATGCTTTGGGCGCCGAGCTGGGGCGGCATGCTCAACGGCCTGCTCACGCTTCGCGGCGCTTGGGATAAGCTGCGCACGGATCCGGTCATCAAATTCTACGTGGTGGCCATCACCTTCTACGGCATGTCCACCTTCGAGGGACCGCTGCTCTCGGTGAAGAGCGTCAGCGCGCTGGCCCACTACACCGACTGGATTATCGGTCACGTGCACGGTGGAACCTTGGGCTGGAACGGGTTCCTTGTCGCGGGAATCATCTACTGGATGGTGCCCCGCCTTTATGGCACCAAGCTCTTCTCCAAGGGCTTGGCCGAAGCGCACTTCTGGATCGGAACCCTCGGCATGCTGCTCTACGTGGTTTCCATGTGGGTAGGCGGTGTGAGCAACGGTCTGTTCTGGCGCGCTCTCGGACCCGACGGCTTCCTGCAGTATCCCGACTTCATCGAAGGGCTACGCGCACTGCGCTTCCTTTTTCTCATGAGGCTCGTGGGCGGAACGCTCTATCTGACGGGCTTCCTGATCATGACGGTCAATATCTTCATGACCGTTGCCCGTGGTAAAGCCGTCAATGTGGAAACCGACGTCGTCGGATTCGAAAAGACTCCCGGACCCAACACTTGGAAGCTCATTGCAGGCGCTCCCATGGTCTACTCGGCCATCGTGATCGCCCTTTCAATTCTGCTGGGCGTTTCGGGCGTCATCACAAGCGCGGCGGTACTTGCGGCCGGTGCCGTGGTGGTTGTCGCTGCGATCCTCGGAATCGGGGTGACACGTCAGGGTCAGGGCACAACCTGGCATCGTTTCCTGGAAGGGAAGCCCCTGGCCTTCACCATCATCGCCTTGGTTGCCATCCTCATCGGCGGCCTCGTGGAAATCGTGCCTCTTGTCATGATCAGGTCCGAGGTTCCCATGATGACCAACGCGGAAGGTGTGATGGTGGAAAGCCCCTTCACGCAGCAACCATACAGCCCGCTTGAACTGGCGGGACGCGACATCTACATCCGCGAAGGTTGCTACACCTGCCACAGTCAGCAGATCAGACCCTTCCGCCACGAAACGCTCCGCTACGGCGAGTACTCGCGGGCGGAGGAGTTCCGCTACGATCACCCATTCCAGTGGGGATCCAAGCGAATCGGTCCGGATCTGGCTCGCGTGGGCGGCAAGTACGCCAACCTCTGGCATTACCTGCACATGAATGATCCGCGCTCCACTTCGCCGGATTCGAACATGCCAGCCTATATGCACTTGATGACCCGTCAGGTGAGCACGGACATGATGATGGCGCGCATGGAAGTGCAGACCAAGGTGGGAGTGCCTTACACCGACGAGGACATCAAGTCCGCGGGCCCGAACATTCTCAGTCAGGGAACGCTGATCGCGGATGATCTTCTCACGCAGGGCGTGCCCATTGACCCCCAGAGTGAGATGGTGGCGATGATCGCCTACCTGCAGCGTCTCGGACGCGGCCCTCAGGCCATCACGGCGGAAGAGCCCGTGGCGACGTCGGAGGTGAACTGATGCACTGGAAGGAATTTTTCGCCTCGCGCGTCGACCTGATGCTCGGGCCCCAGATTGCGTTCTGGATATTCTTCCTAGTTTTCCTCGGAGTCCTGGCCTGGGTCTTGTTCGGGCTCAGGAACAAAGAGGAACTACACCGGATCGCATCGCTTCCCCTCGAGGACGATACCAAGGGAGGTTCCCCTGATGAGTGATTACAAGCACGATGTCGTCTTCGATCATGAATATGACGGCATTCAGGAATTCGACAACAAGCTACCCAACTGGTGGCTCTTCATTCTCTATGCCACCATCATCTTTTCCGTGGCCTACTGGCTCCTTCTGCACACTTATGGTCTAGGTGAATTGCAGATTGAAAAGTACGACTCGGAAATGGCGGCGGCGCAGGAACTGATGCTAGCCCAGGCTTCGGCCGGCGGTATCACCGACGAGTCGCTGACCTTGGCGGCCAGCCTTCCTGACAAGGTTGCGGAGGGACAGGCCCTCTTCAACACCTATTGTGTGGTTTGCCATTCCGCACGAGGCGAAGGTTTGGTGGGACCGAACCTGACCGATGCCTACTGGGTTCATGGGGGCAAGCCCACAGACATCCATCGGATCATCACCGATGGTGTACCCGCCAAGGGTATGGCGGCCTGGGGCAGTCAACTTGGACCTACACGCGTTGAGAAGCTGTCGGTCTATGTGGTCAGCATCATGAACACGAATGTCTCGGGTAAGGCGCCCGAAGGGGAATTGGTGGAGTGAGGCGAGGTTGAAGCCCTATGGAAGAAGAGGAGTACCCGTGAGTAGTGAAAAGAAGAAGCGTTTGCGTCGTCCAGACCTGGAAACGGTCTACACGATCAACGAAGACGGCTCGAGAAACTTCCTGCATCCCGCTGACGTCCATGGGCGTTGGCAGGTGCGAAAGGATATTCTCTTCGCCTTTCTCGTTGTGGTCTATGTGGGCCTTCCTTGGCTCCAGGTCGGCGGCCATCCTGCAGTGCATGTGGATATCCCGGGAAGGTTGGCCTATCTCTTCGGCCTGTCCTTCAGCAACCAGGATTTCTACCTGCTCTTCTTCCCGCTCGTGGGTATCGGCTTCGGACTTTTCGTCCTGACGGCGCTCTGGGGACGCATCTGGTGCGGATATGCCTGTCCCCAGACCGTTTTCATGGAGGGCATCTTCCGCAAACTCGAGCGGCTCATCGAGGGTCCCAGGGACAAACGCATCAAGCGAAACCTGGGACCCTGGACGGGCGGCAAGCTCGGTCGCAAAGCTTTCAAGTGGATCTTTTTCGTGGGCATTTCCGCGGGAATCGCCCACGCATTTCTTTCCTACTTCATTCCCGCAAGGGAACTCTACTCGATCATTTGGCAGGGGCCTGCAGGCCATGGCGTGGCCTTCGGTTGGACGATTTTCTGGACCGTCCTCATGAGTTTCAACTTCCTTTGGTTCCGCGAACAGACCTGCCTGGTTATCTGCCCATACGGTCGTCTGCAGAGTGCGCTGATCGACGACGACACCGTGGTCATAGGCTACGATGAGAACCGCGGCGAACCCAGAGAGAAGGGCGTGGACAAGGGCGGCGATTGCATCGATTGCTTCCGCTGCGTGGCGGTCTGCCCCACGGGTATCGATATTCGCGCGGGCCTGCAAATGGAGTGCGTGGGCTGCGCCAATTGCATCGACGCCTGCGACGACATGATGGAGCGCATCGGCAAACCCAAGGGCCTAGTTCGCTACGATTCGTTCAAGGGCCTAAGCGGACTCAAGCGACGCTTTTTTCGGCCACGCGTTTATGGATACATGGCCTTCGCGCTCATCTGGTTTGTGGGCGCTTTTTTGGCTATCGGCCAGCGTTCGAATTTCGAAGCCAAGAGTGTTCGCTCTTCGGGCCTGCCCTTCCAACTGGTGGGCGATGATCTGCGCAACCTCTACACCCTGCACATCCAGAACAAAACGGATGAGCCCCGAGTCTACCTGGTTTCATTCGGTGGCGCGGAAGGCCCCGAGCCCGAAATGTTGATATCCCAGACGCGGCTCTATCTGGCTCCTTTCGAGGTGGCCAATGTTCCCATTTTCGCCACCTTGCTTCGTGCGGACTATCCCGGTACCTTCCCCATGGAAATCGCCGTGACCGACTCTCTGAGCGGCGAAGTCAAACCCGTCACCTTCAATTTCCGGGGGCCATGACATGCGCGAGTGGATTCGAGAGCGCCCATGGATATGGATCGTCCTGCTGCTCACGTTTTTCGTGATAATGGACATCATCTTCGTGGTGATCGCGGTGAAGAATCATCCGACACTTGTGAATTGAAGACATCTCGGAGCATATCGCTTCCAATGTGGAACCTCGTTCTCATTTGCATGATCCCAGTCTTGCTTCTGCCAGGCCGGGTTCTTGCAAAAAGCAAGGTAGAGACGACGGGGGACTTTCTCCAATACGCGATCCCCGTAGCCGCTCTCACGAGCACCTATCTCGTGCACGATGAGGGTGCTCGCTCCCAATTCTACAAGGCCTTTGCTGCCAACCTGGCCCTCACCTACGCGCTCAAAGGTGCAACTCAAAAAACTCGACCCAATGGCGGAGATCATTCTTTCCCTTCGGGACATACCTCGGCAGCCTTTCAGAATGCCTCCTTCATTCACAAACGATACGGCTTACTGCAATCGCTGCCCACATATCTGGGAGCGGTATTCGTTGGGTACAGCCGAGTGGATTCGAACAATCACTACACGGAAGATGTCATCGCCGGCGCCGCCTTGGGAATTGCTTGCAGCTTCTTCTTCACCGACCGAAGATCTGAGTACTCGTTTACGCCTACTGTAGGCCGTGGAGCATTTGGATTTCAGATTGAGAAGCGCTGGTAGTAATTCCAGCTATGGAGGAAAATGCTGCACATCTTCGTTGATGCAGATGCCTGTCCCGTCAAAGACGAAATCTATCGTGTAGCAGCCCGCTACAATCTTGAAGTAACTCTCGTGGCAAACTCATGGATGCGCATTCCCAGTGAGACTTGGCTGAAGCTTGAAGTCGTGGAAGATGGCCCCGATGTGGCCGACGACTGGATCGTCGAACATGTGGAGCCCTTCGACTTGGTGATCACCGGCGATATTCCTCTGGCCAGTCGCTGTCTGAAAGAGGGCGCCCGGGTTCTGGGCAATACGGGGAGGCCATTCACCGAAGACAACATCGCAGGGGTGTTGGCGATGCGGGATCTGCTCACCGACTACCGTGATGCAGGTGGCAAAACCGGTGGTCCACCGCCGCTGAAAAAACATGATCGCTCGCTGTTTCTGCAGCAGCTTGATCAGATGATCATTGCGATTCGCCGTGAACGCGGTAGCGCATCCTAGCCTTGATATAAACCCGACAGTTTGGATAGCATTTTGCCTTACCAGGGAGGTGAGGTATGAAATCCACTCGCTCAACCGCGAATTGGATCCACGTGATCTTTCTGTGCATAGCCATAGTCCTCATGCTGGTCGGACAAACTATGGCCATCTTCAACTACGATTGGACTGTCAGTGTCGGCCTTCAAGAAGACCCCGACAAAGTCGGTGAGGCGATCAAACAGGTCAATCGGGCCTTTGGTGCAGGCGATACAATCGTTTACACACCTTTGCTTGCATTGTCCCTTGCTGGGCTGTGGCTGAGGAGGCGTTGGGCACTGATTGCCACAGCCGCCGCTGCGGGTGCATCACTCTACTGGACAGCTACAGTAAGTTTTGCATTTTGGTTTCTACCAGGAACGCCTGGCTACAGCCATACTCCGCCGCCAGAAGTGTGGGTATTCATTGCCGTATTCTTCATCTTTGGATTCTGGAGCCTCGGATACCTGTTGAGCCGAGGAGACAGGTTACTGAAGTAGTAGTCCTACTCCGCCATCTGCTCCCAGACCACTTCCGCGGCCAGCCGCATGCCGATTGCAATCGCCTCTTCCGGAATGTCCAAGTTGCTGCGGTGCAGAGCCATCTCGCGATCGGGACGCCCAACCCCCAGCCTGAACTGGAAGCCCGGAACTTCACGAGCAAAGTAGGCGAAATCTTCGCCGCCCATTCCAGCCGGATAGGTGTACTCGTTTTCCGGTCCGATAATGCGGCGGAAAACCTCACGGCATTCCTGGACCAACTCGGGGTTGTTAATGCCAGCCGCTGTGCCCATGTAGTATTCCAACTCGGGCTCGGGCGCGCCTACTGACGCGGCGATGCCATTCACCAATCGCTCGATTTTTTCCGGCAGAGCTTCGCGGGTTTCATCGTCCAGACTGCGAACCGTGGCCTCAAGCACCACTTCATCGGGAATCACATTGCTCTTGGTACCGCCCTCGATGCGGCCCACGGATATGACGCAGTGATGGTTCACATCCATTTGACGGGCGACGATGCTTTCAAAACCCAAGATCATCTTGGCCGCCAGGCTCACGGGATCCACCGACTTGTGCGGATAGGCACCATGCCCGCCCACGCCCTTAACCTTGAGAACGAATCCATCCACGTTGGCCGTTGAAGGACCCGGGTGTGATCCCACCTGCCCCAGGGGAATGCTCGTGTGATCATGAATGGCCAGCACGCACTTGGGGCGCCGACCCTCTTCAAAAATTCCGGCTTCGAGCAGCGTTAGTGCTCCGGCGCCGATCTCCTCGGCCTGCTCGCCGATGAAAAGTAAAGTGCCGGGCATTTCATCGCGCACATCCGACAGCATGCGGGTCATGTTGAGGGCCACGGCCATGTGCAGATCGTGACCGCAGGCGTGCATGACTCCCGTCACTCGCCCACTGCCCAGGGTGTCGACACGCTGGCAGGAAAATTCCAGACCCGTCTCCTCGGTGATGGGTAGTCCGTCCATGTCGGTGCGCCAGGCCACGATGGGACCGGGCTTGCCACCCTTCAGCATGGCCACCACACCCGTGCCCCACTCACCGTCCACCAATTCCACGCCGGGGATGGCCGCCAAGCTTTCGCGCAACCAGGCCTGGGTTTCAAACTCTCTCATGGATAACTCCGCGTGCTCATGGGCCCAGCGCCGGTCGGCGATGGCCTGCTCCTCGTACTTGGCAACAAGCTCTTCGAAGTCGGGACGCTCAGCCAATGCGGCCGTGGCGAGAATCATGGCGAGAAGGAAAAGGACGGATCTCATACATCGCTCCTAGTCGGGATGCTGGTTTTCTTTTGGATCAGGGCCAGGAAAAATCCTTCGAACAGCCCGTCGGGCAGAACGCGGCGTGCAGCGCTGATTTCGGGAGCAAAGCTTCGGCCCTCCCACTCCGAGAGTCCATTTTGCACGTTTTTCAAGGGAAGGTCCAGAGGCAGGATCTCGAGAACGCCCCCAAAGCGCGAGAGCAGCTTGTCGAGGATGCCCTCATTTTCCTCCGGAGCGAAGGTGCAGGTGGAGTAGGCCAAAATGCCGCCGGGCCTCAGCATGCGAATGGCAGAGATGGCCAAGCGAAATTGCACGCGTTTCATTTCGCGTATCTTTCGCGGGCTCCAGTATGCGTAGCTTTTTAGATCATCAGCGCGGAAGCGGCCTTCGGATGAACAGGGCGCATCGAGCAAAATCTTGTCGAAGCTCTCCTCGCGCCCGCGCCAAAAACCCGTGCCGTCTGTCATGCGGGTTTCCACATTCGTGGCATCTTGGGATTTCAGATTCGCCTTGAGCTTGAAGAAGCGTCCGCGATTTTTTTCCACCGCTGTCAGGCGCGCACCTGTGGAGGCCAATTGCAGGGTCTTGCTGCCCGGCGCGGCGGCAAGATCGAGCACATCTTCACCCGACTGAGCATCGAGCAGAATCGGCGGCAGCATGCTCGAAGGATTTTGAATCCACAGGCGTCCCTCCGACCAGGCAGCATGTTCGGTTAATGCGCGACGCTGGTCGCTGGGCACTGTGAAAGTGTCTGGTGGAAAATCGAGAGCCGTGAGCTCGAAGCCCACGCTTTCAAGTTCAGCGCGAAGGTCCTCGGAGTTGCACTTAAGAAGATTCGGCCGGAAAACCGTCGGCACTTCACTTTTGAATGCGCTCATCGCAACTATTAGATCCGACGGCTCTAGAATGCGTCCGAGACGCTCAAGGAAGATTTCGGGTAGACTCATGAACTCATCCTAGCATGTCGGGCAGGGGTGGAATAGAATACAGTCATGAAAGATCTTGTAAAATACGTTCAGCAGGAACTCGCAGCTTTGGCAGATCCTGCCAAGGCCGGCCCCATGGCGGCCTATCTGAAAACCGATATGCCCTTCTATGGGGTGCAGAAACCCGATCGCGCGAAAATCGAAAAGTCCATGCTGCGAAATTTCAGAGCCGCGACTCGCAGAGAGTACAAGCAGGCCATTCTCGCACTATGGCAACTACCTCATCGTGAAGAAAAATATCTGGCCATTCACTTCGCGGCGAATCACATGGATTTCGTGGACGAAACCAACCTCCCTCTCTACAAGCGGCTCATCCAGGAAGGTGCTTGGTGGGATTTCGTCGATGGAATCGCCACGGCCCTGGTTGGTGTGGCTTTGCGCAAAGAACCCGACAGGGTCTGGCCCACCATGGACGCCTGGATCGAAGACGAAGATTTTTGGCTTCGCCGAACGGCAATCCTATGTCAACTAGGCTTCAAGAAAGAAACCGATCATCGCCGACTATTCGACTACTGTCTTCGCCGTGCCGACGAGACAGAGTTCTTCATTCGCAAGGCCATAGGATGGGCATTGCGCGACTACTCCTATGCCGAACCTTCGCGGGTGAAAGCTTTCCTATTGAAGAACAAGGATCAGCTTTCCGGACTCAGTTTCCGAGAAGGTGCCAAACAGTTGAAAAAAACAGGGCAGCTCGATTAATCCTTCGTCGCCGTGATTTCCAGGAAGTGTTCATCTTCCCAGTAGGGTTTCAAGTCC
>JACNKJ010000207.1 GCA_014382085.1 bacterium | reverse complement strand
CGAGGTGGAGCTGAGCGGCAGCGCCTTCGACAAGGGGCACATGATCCTCGAGGGATTCCTGCGCCAGCGTTTTGCCCAAAAGCGTCCTCTGAGTCTTTGCGCCTCCCTGTCTTGTGAGCAGAATTACATGCCGGTAGATGGCGACAGTGCCACCACCACAGAAACCTTCGCACTGCTTTCAGCTCTGGGCCGCATTCCCATACGCCAGTCCATCGCGGTGACCGGATCCGTGAACCAGTTCGGCGAAGTACAGGCAGTCGGCGCTGCGAATGAAAAGATCGAAGGCTTCTTCAAGATCTGTAAGGACCGTGGGCTAACAGGAGAGCAGGGCGTGATCATTCCCGCCTCCAACGAAAGCCGACTCATGCTTTCCAAGGAAGTCATTGAGGCGGCCAAGAAGGGCCTGTTCCACGTTTGGGCCATCCGACATATCGACGAAGGCATGGAAATCCTCAGCGGCCTTCCAGCCGGCAAGCTGCGCAAGGACGGCAGTTGGACGCCTGATAGCGTCAACGCATTGGTGGATGAGCGCCTTGAAGAACTCGCAGCAATTCAAAAGGAATCAAGCAAGTAGGCCGCTCGGGGGCTTTCCACGCCGGGCGGCTCAGGAACGCGCAAATAGATCGTCCGAGAAGCGCTTCGTTTTTAGGAGGCAGAGGGTGTATAGGAAAGAGGCAATGTAGTCGGTTGGAATCAGATAGGAGATTCTACTATATCGAAAAATGTAAGGTCAGAGAACATCAGGCTTGGCTCCAACCGGAAATAGCCGCTCTTCCCCAGCTTGACACCCGCTCCCTAGCCATATAAAACTGTCCTGATTCAACGACTTAGGGGATCCCATGGCCAAGGTAACACTCAAGAACGTCTGGAAGATCTTCGACAAGGACGTCGTCGCCGTCGAGGACGCAAATCTCGAAATCGCCGACCGCGAATTCATGGTCCTGGTGGGGCCATCCGGTTGCGGTAAATCCACGACCCTGCGCATGGTTGCGGGGCTCGAAGAGATCACCAAGGGCGAGATCTACATCGGCGACCGGCTCGTCAACGACGTGCTGCCCAAGGATCGCGACATCGCCATGGTCTTCCAGAACTACGCCCTCTATCCGCACATGACCGTGTTCGACAACATGAGTTTCGCGCTCAAGCTCAGGAAGTATTCCAAGAGCGAAATCCGCGAGCGCGTGGAAGACGCCGCCGAGATCCTCGGCATCACCGAACTTCTCGGTCGCAAACCCAAGGCCCTTTCCGGCGGCCAGCGGCAGCGCGTGGCAGTGGGGCGCGCCATCGTGCGCAAGCCTTCGGTCTTTCTATTCGACGAACCTCTTTCCAACCTCGACGCAAAACTGCGCGTGCAGATGCGCGCCGAGATCAGCCGCCTACATCAGCGCCTTAAGTCCACCATGGTCTACGTGACCCACGATCAGGTTGAGGCCATGACCATGGGCGACCGCATCACTGTGATGAAGAATGGCATCATCCACCAGGTGGACACACCGCTGGGTCTCTACAACCAACCTCGCAATCGTTTCGTGGCCGGGTTCATCGGCTCGCCCGCCATGAACTTCCTGAGGGGGAAGATCGTTGCGAACGGCAGTCTACAGTTCCAGGGCAAGGCGGGCACTCTTCCTCTCAACGACGAGGACAAGCAGTTCATGAAGCCCTACGAAGGGAAGGAAGTGTTGCTGGGCATTCGCCCCGAAGACATTCACGCTCCCGATTATCTGCCCGACCTGGACCATGGGCATTCTATCGCCACGGAAGTGGACGTCATCGAGCCCATGGGCAACGAGATTTTCCTCTACGTGAAGGCCGCGGGGGCCGAACTCGCGGCGCGCGTGGATCCTCGCCAGACCGCCAAGGTTGGCGGAAGCCTGCCCCTGGTACTCGATATGGACAAGGCGCACTTCTTCGACGCGGAGACGGAGGAAGTGCTCGTTTAGCCTCCAGTCTTCAGCCACCAGCCGCGAGCCGGAAACTAGTCCGGTCCGATATCGTTGTGCTTTCTCTGGCTGGAGGCCGGTAGTCGGAAGCTGGTAGCTCACATGTCCATTACACTCGGTATCGATATCGGCGGAACCAACGTCAAAGGCGTGCTACTGCATTCCTCGGGGCAGCGTTTGGCCCGGCGGCGATGGAAGACCGACAGCTTCGGCGCGGGCAAGGTGATTCCCGTGAACTTGGCCGAAGCCATCGTGGAGTTCCTTTCCAAGCAAAAACTGAGTCCTGGGAACTTGCTGGGTGTGGGCATCGCTTCGGCGGGGCTTATCGCCGAGGGCGTGGTTAAGACTTCACCCAATTTACCGCACTGGGAAAATGTGAAACTCGCCCAGGGACTTAGCAAGCATTTGGGCAAACGGGTGCTCCTGGAGAACGACGTGAACGCCCTGGCCTTCGGCGAATGGAAACTGGGCGCAGGCAGGGGCGCGACTAATATGGTCTGTCTGGCTCTCGGCACCGGAGTGGGAGGCGGACTCATCTTGGATGGACGTCTTTATAAAGGAAGCCAGGGCTTGGGCGCCGAGTTGGGACACATGAGCATCGATCTAGCGGGGCGGCCCTGCCTATGTGGAAACTTGGGATGCCTGGAGGCCTATGCCGGGGCCTCAGCCATTCGCAATAGCGCCGAACAGGCCATTGAGCGTGGAGCCGAGGGGGCTTTGGCTCTGGCCAAGTTCCTGGGCAAAAATCCCCCGGAACCCGAGTTTCTTCATGCCGCAGCCAAGAACGGAAGCCGTCTGACCATCCGGCTCTTCGAGGAGGCGGGGCGCGCCTTGGGCGTGGCCGTGTCCAACTTGGTTAACGGGCTCAATCCCGATGTTTTCGTGCTCGCGGGTGGCGTGGCAAGAGCGGGGCGATTCATCCTGGAACCTGCACTGGCCGAGGCTCGTAGCCGAATCATGAATCCCAAGGAACAAAAACTGAAAATCCGCCTCCGAAGCCTGGGTGATGATGGTGCCTGCCTGGGTGCTGCACTCTTGGCCCGGGAACCCCGCGCATGAAACGCCTCGCTCTTCTTCTGACCCTGGCCCTGCTGGCCGGATGTATTCCCGGAAAAATCGTGAGGGATGATCATCCCGTGGGGCCTTCCGCGCCCGACAGCACGAAGAAGGTGGAGGATCGAGAGGCTCCCGAGGAAGCCGCCGAAGACCCTGATGTCCCCGAAGATCTGGCACCGGTCATCGAAGTGCCCGAGGACGTCGGCGAGCCGGAGGATGGCGCAAGATTAATCCGCGAGCGTTATGTGATAGAAGGCAGTTCAAGTTCATTGGTTCGCGAAGGCGATCCGCGCGTTTCCGAAATCTTCGACGTCTACGGTCAAAGCGATTCCCTGTGGTTTTGGGGCGACCGAGGCCAACGCATACAGAGTGACGCTCCCGAGCGGGATGTAATCTTCCTGGAAGACAAGGTAAAAATCATCGATCGACTCAGTACCATTACCGGCGAGTTGGGCAACTACAATCCCATTACGCGCATGGCGATCATGGAACGGAACGTGGTGATCCTCGACGAGGGCGTGGTGATCCATTGCCAGCGTGCGGAATGGGATCGTCGCCGTCGCCGGAGCCTTCTCACCGATTCTGTGAGCATCGATTACGAGGGCAAAACCATTCTCGCCGACAGCGTGCGATACGACCAGGTTCGCCGTTTCGCGGAAGCCAGCGGCAACGTGGTGGTAATCGATCCGGAATCCGGTACACGTATCGAGGGTCGCCACGGCAGTTTCGATCTGGAGGGTGAGATCACCCTCATGGATTTGGATCCCATTCTTTTTATGAAAGAGGAAGGCGACTCCACGCGCACTACCGCTCGGGTCATGCGGCATTTCCGCAATGATAGCCTCATGGTGGCCGTGGGGGATGTTCACTACGCCGGCGAGGAATTGAACGCCTACGGCGATTCGGCGCTTTTCTATCAGTCCATCGATCGTATGGATCTCTTCCAGGGGCCGCGTCTGGAGTGGAACGGCAACGAGCTCACCGGCGACAGCCTTCATCTTTATCTGGAAGGCCAGAGTCCGAGCTACATGGAAGTGGTGGGTCAGGCCGTCTATCGCGAAGGGAATCGCGACTCCACCTTCTTTGACGGCAAGAGCACCCGCATCGAAGGGGATCGATTCGACATCTTCTTCGAGGAAGGCGATCTGAAGGAAGTGCGGGTGACCGGTCCCGCCAGCAGTGTCTACACACAGGAATTGGAGTTCGGCGAAACAGCACAACTTCACGAAACCCGTGGCGATTCCATGAACTTCACCTTCGCGGACGAGGAACTTGAAGTCGTCCACGTGATGGGCGCCGCGGAGGGGCAGTCCTGGAGTTTGGACAATTGGGAAGAGAGCTATATCGAAAACGATAGCCTGCCCCAGGCACCTTTCACCGATCGCGCCGGCTCCTACAAGTATCGCGCCGACGACATTCTATTCAAGGTCATCGACGAGGAAGTCTTCCTGGTTCGCGGTCCTGCCGAAATCGAGGACGACTTTCATCTGCGGGCCGATTCAATCCATCTTCATACGGGTGACGAATTCCTTACGGCCCTGGGCAAGCCGGTTTTCAAGGATGGAGATCAAGAGCTTTACGGGCAGCTTATGGAGTATGATCTGGCCACCGGCGAGGGCATGGTTTTCGACGGCGTGACCACTCTGGGAACCGGATTCTTTTCGGGACCACGCATGAAAAAGGTGGGGGGCAAGGAGATCAACGTTTCCGACGCCGTCTACACCACCTGCGACCTGCCACAACATGTTCACAGCGGTTTTCACATGAAGCAGGTGAAGGCCGAGGGCGAGAAGATCTACGCAGCGCCGGTCACCTTGAAAATCGGGAAGGTGCCCATCTTCACCCTGCCAACCTTCTTCCTCGATCTCAAAAAAGGTCGCAGATCCGGGGTACTCATTCCCAACTTCGAGTTCGGCATCAATGCCGAGCGTCAGCGCTTCATCCGAAACATGGGATACTATTTCGCCCTGAGCGACTACACCGACCTGCTGCTGCGCGGCGACTATGTGGAAGACAGTTCCGTGTTGGGCTCGGCCACTTTCCGCTACAAGCGGCGTTATTGGCGAGGGGGCAGCTTCAGCGGCGATTGGCGCTATGATCGAAAGCGTCAGTTGGGCGAATTGGGCGGAGATTCCTGGGGTCTTATAGGCGCGCACACCATGACCGTGGGTCACACGCGTCTGACCGCCAAGGGGAACTATGCCAGCAGCTCCACCCTGCGGGAGATCGACAATTACACGGTGGACGAGACCCTCAACCAGCGACTGACATCGAGCCTGAACTTATCCACCAAGCTCATGGGCAGCTTGCCCTTCAGCACGGGTTTCAACATGACCCAGCACCTTGGAAAAGAAGATGATGACGCCGATACCGACAATCTGCTGCGCGATGTGAGCACGCCGGTGTCGCTGTCCTGGCCGGGGCTCAGTGTTCCCTTGGGGCTGGGCCTCAAGCTGACCCTGCCCAGCTTCAAGTATTCGCGCAACGAGAAGACCTACGAAACGCGCAGGGTGGTCACCGAATCTCTGCCCTTTGGTACAAGCCTTTCCAAAACCTTCAATGTTTTCGGACTTACGCTTCGGCCCAGCGCGGGAACCTCTCTCAACTTCCGGCGGACCAGCGACCCGGTGACCGAAACGGTCTACGAGCCTTTTGGCGAGAGTGGGGGCCCCGACTCAGGCAGTCCCGGCAGTCCTGCGGGCGAAACCGATCTCTTGAATGCGGTGGAGAGTGAGTATCCGGAAGGGTGGAAGAGTACGCGCTCGAATAGCGCGGGTCTGTCGGCGTCCATCAAGTGGTTCGGACTATTCTATCCGGGCGAGAACATGCCGTCCCTGGGTCCCATCACAGCCATTCGCCATACCTTCTCGCCTAGTACGAGCTTTAGCTACTCCGAGAATTTTTCGGAGGGCAGCAAGAGCATTTCGCGAAGCATGTCCATGGGCCTGGATCAGAGCATCGACTTTAAAACCGGACTCGGCGAGTCCGAAAAGAAGTACAATGGAGTTCTGAGTTGGTCGCTCAAGACCACGCTGAATCCCGCTCTATGGCCCGACAATGATCCTTGGGGGCGCCTGACCAGCAACCTGCGTCTTAAACCGGGTGGCGGCGTGAGCGTGCAGATGAACCACACCTGGGACCCAAACTCCGGGGACCTGCAGAGCTCGAACCTGAGCGGTAGTTTCTCGAAAACCCTCACCCTGCGCATTGGATCTTTTCTTGCCAGAGAGGATCTCGAGGAGGAGGGCGTGGAGGACCTGGACCTGCACCGTCCCGAGCGTGACACCGACGCGACCGGCGTACCGCTGGGAATTCCTGGAGGATTCGGTGGGGGAACCGGCAGTTTCGGATCTGGTATGGGCGGTGGCGTGCCCGGTGATCTCAGCATCAATTCCAACTTCAGCATGAGCAGGTCGCAATCTGGGCAGTTAAGCCCCAATTTGCGATTGAATACTAGCTTCCAACTCAGCGATAATTGGAGTCTGAGCTGGAGTGGGGATCTTCAGCTGGAGGAAGGTGGCTTCGGAACGCAGCGTCTCTCGGTAAGTCGAGACCTACATTGTTGGGAAGCACAGTTCACAAGCTTGATTTTTCAGGGCGAACCGCAGTATTACTTTCTCATCTTCTTAAGGGAACACTCAGAGGTCAAACAGGAATTCGGGAACCGGGGAGTCAGCGGCCAAAGCGGCATCTATTGACACCGGGCCTTCCGTACATGACGTTTTAGTCAGGAGGAACCATGACCAAAGCCGATCTCATCGCCAAGCTGGCCGAGGAATGCGACTTGAGCCAGAAGGATGCTAAGGGAATCGTCGAGGCAGTATTCGGAACGGAGCCCCGTTCCGGGATCATCGCCAATGCCCTGGAATCCGGTGAAAAGGTGCAGATTACCGGTTTCGGAACTTTCGAAATCCGAGATCGTAAAGCACGGACCGGCCGGAACCCCCGAACTGGCGAGACCATTCAGATCGCCGCATCCAGGGTTCCCGCGTTCTCGTCGGGCAAAGCCTTCAAAGACCGTTTTTCCGCGTAAAAACAACGGAGCAGGAAATGCGAAAGATCAGTAAAGCGAGGGGCGCGCTGCCCTTTTTGCTACTTCTAGCCGGGTTGATGCTCCTAGCGCAGCCCCTTCTCGCCGATTCGGTGACATATCTCTATGAGACAAGGGCGGTGGGCGAACTAGAGCCCTGTGGTTGAAAAACCAAGCAAAAAGGCGGGATCGCCCGGAGGGCGGCCCTTATGGATAAAATCCGCGGTGAGGCAGACCACGTGCTCGTGCTCAACGGCGGAGACAATGTCAGCGGGAAGAACGATAAGGAATGGCTGCGTCAATCCTATTTCCTCATGGACCTTCTTACGGAGATGGGCATGGACGCCGTAGCGCTTCAGGGCACGGATATGCGCATGGGCCTGGAAGATCTGAAGGGCTACGAGAAAGCCGGATTGCCGCTCATTTGCGCAAATCTCTTGGATGAAGACGGCAAGGCTCCCTTCCCCGGCTGGAAGACCTTCCAGTTGGGCGATGAAAAAGTTGGCGTGCTCTCCGTCACCGATAAGACGGCCCAGCGTGGTGGCTTCATGCCCGAGGGTTACTACTGGGGCGAGATCGACGAGGCCATCGAAAAGGGTGTTGCTGAACTGAAAGCGGAGGATTGCGATCAGATCGTGCTTCTCTTCGGTGGACGCCGAAATAATGCTGTGGCGGCGGCCGAAGCTCTTACCGGAGTGGACTTGATTTACTACGGCAACAGCAGCAGCAGCCTGAAGACACCCATTATTACCGACGATGGCGCTCGGGTGCTCGTGGCCGGCAATCGTGGCAAGGACTTCGGCGAAATTACGCTCACGCGCCTAGCCGATGGTTCGGTGGACTACTCCGACTTCACCATTCATGAGTTGGACGGAGCCTACCCGCACGATGAGCAGATGCAGGAGCGTGTCGACGCTTTCCTCGCGGAGGCCGGCGAAAGAAAAAAGCGAGAAAAGCTGATCAAGGAGCTGGCGCGCAAGCAAAGCGAGAATGAGAGTACCGAGGCCTTCACCGGCACCGATGCCTGCAAGCGCTGTCACATCCGCGAGTACGATATCTGGGCCAGCCACCCCCATGCCAATGCCATGGTGAGCCTTGAGGATGAGTTCGAAGAGAACAATCCCGAGTGCATCGGTTGCCATGTGACCGGATGGGAGCAGCCTGGTGGATATGGTATGGATCAGCGCAATAATCAGATGCTCGCATCCGTGCAGTGCGAGGCCTGTCACGGTTATGGCACTCTGCATGACCGCGCGGGAGCCATCATGACCGCGGCGAGGAATTCCTGCACGAGTTGTCACGATCAAGAGTTCAGCCCCGATTTTGACTTCGAGAAATACTGGGCGAGGATCGAGCATTGAGGAATTCGATTCTCCGCGCAGTGCTGACTCTGACAATCGCGATTTTGGCTCTGAATATCAGTCCGGGACGAGGGGAGAGCGCCCTTCGTCCCGGACTTTTTGCCTCCTGGCGCATCGAACTTCTAGCCGAAGGAAAGCGCAGTGAAGAACGATTTGCGCTTACCGTTTCGGAGGAGATCGAGGAGGGCCTATGGCGTCTCGATCTCGAGCGCGGCGAGGGTGCGGGTCGCTATCGCATTCTCTATCGAAGTCGCGGCGACAGCCCTGCCTTCGATCGTGCGCGCATCGCCGAGATGAGTATGCTTGAAAATGGAGGCTGGCGGCCCGTAGATCCGGGCGAACTTTCTTTGCTCGATCGAGTGCGTGAAATGGAGTCGAGCCTCGCCGAATCCGAGGAATTAGGTGACACACTCGTGTCCGTTGAGGGCAGACCGGAGCTAGCTTGCAAGCGTTTTCGCCTTGAAAATGAAGGCGAAACGATTCAGGAAGGCGAAAGCGTAAGGCTTCGAACTCACTGGAAGGTCACCGGCGAAGTGTGGATATCTCCGGAAGTTCCGTTGGGTGCATGGGTGCGCTATCGCGAAGAGCGCGTGACGAAAAAGTATTCCGAATTTTCCGGACAAGTCTTTGAAGGTGCCGAACAAAGCAGTGTGACGGAGTGGACACTCGAAACACTTCGTCTTCCTTGAGCGCAATCGCGCACAGCGCGTTCTGACGCGCCGAAATGCACTTCCCTTTCACTAGGCCATTGACATTCGCATACCCATGCGATAACGTGGCACCATATCTGGGGCTTTTGGAGGACCGAATTGTCCGGACCCACAATATCTGGAATCGGCTTTCAGAAGACCCGGGTTAAAAATGGTGAGAGAAACCGTTTTGAAAGGGTGAGAGAAATGGCTGAATCTGATCCCGCAGGGACAGGCTCGGGGGTTTTGGTTCGGGACGTGGACTCAAGCACAAAATATGTTAAATACCATCGGCTCCACGCGATCGCTGAACGCGAGGGGCGAATTGACGGCAAGTATCGCTGCCCGGTTTGCGGAATGCGTTACTTAGCTTTCGACGAGGCCGATGTCTGCTGCAAAAACGAGCTCGCAGAGAAGTAGAGCGAAGAGAAACGACAGGGCAACTTCCATGATCCAGTACTGTTCGGTCTGCAAAGACTACTATGACATGGAGGTCGTCGAAGAAGGCGGGGAAAACGAAGTCACATGGCTGCGTTGTCCCCATTGTCAGGGCATCCTTCCTTACATGGAGTTAAGCGAGGATGCGGAGAAGTCCGCCGGTAGTGGAA
>JACNKJ010000088.1 GCA_014382085.1 bacterium | reverse complement strand
CTCCCACCGCCATCCGCGCCTGCATGCGCGAGGGTGACAAGTGGGTCGAGAAGTATGACACCTCGAGCCTGCGTCTTCTGGGCACGGTGGGCGAGCCCATCAACCCCGAAGCCTGGCGCTGGTACTTCGAAGTGGTCGGCGAGAAGCGCTGCCCCATCGTGGACACCTGGTGGCAGACCGAAACCGGCGGCATCATGATCACTCCCTTGGCCGGCGCCATCGATCTGAAGCCCGGTTCGGCCACGCTGCCTTTCTTCGGCGTGCGGCCCATCCTGGTGGATCCCGAAGGTCAGATCCTTGAGGGCGCCACGAGCGGCAACCTGTGCATCGACCATCCGTGGCCGGGCATGATGCGCACGCTCTACGGCGATCACAAGCGTTTCTTCGAGACCTACTTCAGCACCTACAAGGGTTACTACATGACCGGCGACGGCTGCCGTCGCGACGAAGACGGCTACTACTGGATCACCGGCCGCGTTGATGACGTTATCAACGTCTCCGGTCATCGCATGGGTACCGCCGAAGTCGAGAGCGCCTTGGTCAGTCATCCCAACGTGGCCGAAGCTGCCGTGGTGGGCTTCCCCCACGAGATCAAGGGCCAGGGCATCTACGCCTACGTGTCCCTGAACGTGGGCGTGGAGTACACCGAAGAGTTGAAGAAGGAATTGGTGCTTCACGTGCGTAAGGAGATCGGCCCCATCGCCGCTCCCGACGTGATCCACTGGGCGCCGGCCCTTCCCAAGACTCGTTCGGGTAAGATCATGCGTCGCATTCTGCGTAAGATCGCTGCGGATGAAGCTGACCAGGTGGGAGACACTTCCACGCTGGCCGATCCTTCCGCCGTTGTCGCGCTGATCGAAGAGTATAAGAAGATGGATCGCTAGCGATCTTGCCGTTCGCTTAGCACTCGAAGACTCGTGATGCGCTCACCGGCAAATCACTAGCTCTTCGGGAAGAGAAAGAAAAGAAAGAGCCCCCGTCGCTATGCGGCGGGGGTTTTTTCACAAGAAGAATCCGCCAAGTCCGGGTTTGATGAGATTAGCCCATCCTCGCCGCTGTCAACTGCCCGACCGCTAAATTTTCTAAGATCTAGATATGTTGGCACATAGAGTGATTGTAAAGAACTATAGAAATATATAACCTGTCTTTATCTATTGTAATAGTTGAAGTTATAGTGGTGAGATCGGGATCTTAATATACTTAAATTCTGGTTAGGTTTAAAATTATACCATCTAAAAAACTTAAAGAGTCTTGCGTGCGAAGGCGGCCTTCACTATCATTGTGCTATTCCGGCCCCGCCGAGCTCGCGGCCGGAAAATCTGTATGCTCGAGAAAACCAACACTGAAGAGGTTGAAATGTCATACCCCAAAAGTCGTGCTTCCGGAGTCATGCTTCTGGTCTTGGGTTTGGTTTTTGTCGGAAACACTGCGTTTGCTGAGTTTGTCAATTTGCACTCAGGCAACGGGCCCGCCAACTCTCCTGATCCTTTGATCAGCGTATTGATCGGCAGCGGAGGAGCGCCCCTGTCGGCCGCCCCGTTCACTACCAGTGACTTTGCCGCGGCCTGCGGTGGACAGAATGCGATGGTCGTCGTTCCGATTTCAGTCTGGGCCCAGGGCCTGCCTTGTGATCCTAATGCTCAGTGGGTCGGCATCGACATGTACAGCACACCGGCTTCGGCGCTCTACTGCCAGGGTTTCGATGTCGAGACCTGCTGCATAGAGTCCGCGACCCTGAATTTCTGCTGGGTGACCGATGATGGTCTTGGGGATGCGCTCTATGGCGGTTCCAACCCCGCAGGTGTCTACTTGAACGGAATTGCTGTGAGTCCGAGTATCGACGGCGGCAATTACGGGACTGAGACATTCTCCGGCCCGATCGATGTCACCAGCCTGGTCCATTGCGGCGGCAACGAGTTGCAGGTCTATAACCGGGATGCCGGTTACGTGGTCAGCGGTGTGATGTACAGCGCGACGATCGATATCATCGAGTGTTCGACGGCCACTGAGGAAGCCAGCTGGAGTCTCGTCAAACCGCTCTACCGTTAACCAGTAGTGAATTGGTAATGGGAAGAAATGAGCCCCCGTCGCGATGCGGCGGGGGGTTTTCTTGGAATTTCATCGACAAGGGCCGGGAACTGCGCGAGCTTTTCCCAGTCGCCTGAACCGAGGAGCAAGCATGCCTGTCATCGTGCGAGCCGGCCAATGGTCGCGGCTCATCCCCATCCTGTTGATTCTGCTGACCTGTTCGTCATTTCCCGCCCTGGCGATGGAGCCTTGGACGATCTCGGCGGAGGTCGTCCTGCCCGGGGGGGAGCCTGGCAACGCGGATATCCATGAACTCCTGCGCAGGCTCGAGAGCGTTGAGGGCGAGGGCACGCCGGTGAGCGCGGAAGAGTTTGGCGCTTACTGCGACCGCACGGATCCGCGAGTGGATATCGAAGCCCTCATGAAGTACGCGGCCCCCGGCAGCATCCGAAACCAGAACATGGATCACAGTCGCTATCGCCGAAGCCTCATGCAGAAAAATCGCGTGGAGGCCGGCACTCGGTTTCTTCATGAGCACAAGGACCTGCTACGCGAGGCTGAAAATCGCTACGGAGTGGCGCAGCAGGACATCGTGTCGATCCTCATGTGGGAGTCGGGCCTGGGCAAGATCACGGGTGACACTCCGGTCTTCAATGTGCTTCTCGCCCAGCTCCTTTTTCTCGAGGACGCCCGGCGCAGGCACTCGGAGCCGGGTCCCGAGGATCGCAAACGCTTCGAGAAACTCAGGGGTCGGGCCGTCGCGAATCTGTCGGCGCTGCTGCGACTGTCCAAGTCACTGGAGCAGGACCCTACCATCCAGCGCGGCTCCTGGGCCGGCGCAATCGGCTATCCCCAGTTCATGCCCGCTTCGCTCAAGTACGCCGCCGACGGAGATGGCGACGGCCTGATCGACCTGCATCACTGGCCCGACGTGATCTTCAGCGTGGCAAAATACCTTCACGAGCACGGCTACGACACGAGCTATCGTGGACGCAAGCGCGGCATCCACCGTTACAATCCGCTCGATTCCTATGTTAACGGAGTCATTGCCTACGCCGACGCGATCATGAGTAGGTAGACCCGTCGCGATGCGGCGGGGGTTTGTGCATTCAGTACCTGAATTGGTTTAATGTCGCTATGTGGAAATTTCTCAAGTATCTTTTGCTGCCGACATGCTCATTCTGCTAGAATGCGGCCAGGATACGCAGGGGAAACAGTCCCTTGATTGGATTTCCATCAGAATAATGGAAGGCTAGGTTAGACATGAAAATTCGCAAACTAGCAGCGGTGTTTTGCGTGCTCACATTTGCAATGGTCGGTGTCGCCAATGCCGACACCTATGGAAACACTACGCCCTTTGAGGCCATGTCATCTCACTCGCCCAACTATGTTCTTGGGGTCCAGGTAGTGGTCCCCATCGCTTTTGAGCTTCAGAGCTTCGGCATGATGTACGGCCATGAGGAATTTGGCGCTCCACTCGCCGATAACGCCATTTTCGGGCTCTACTCAACCGATGTCACCAATGGCTATCCCATGGACTTGATGGCGGTAACCGGGGCGCACTATCTGGACAGCGTGGCGATCTATGACAACCTCGCGTTCACTTCCACGCCCATCATTCCAGCCGGCACCTATTGGATGATGGCGCTCTATGAGACCGGCGCGAATCCCCGCATGGGTCTGTTGGATAGCAGTTCCCTGGTCGCTTACTGGAGCAATTCCTATGGCGCGGGAATGCCCGCGAGCGCGCCTGCGGTCTCCACCTACCTCGGTCAGAATTTCAACTATTGGATCAATGGTGTCCCCGGCGGCACATCCACAGTGGAAAGCACTTGGAGCGGCGTCAAATCGCTCTACTAGTTTCCAAGGTCGGTGCAAACTGAAACCCCCGTCGCGATGCGGCGGGGGTTTTCTAGGTCAATGAATCGAATTAGACGAGAGCTGCTAGTCCCGTTTTCAGGTCATCGAAAGTCTCGATGATCTGCTCAAGGCGCGAGATGTAGAACACGCCCGCGATACGTTCGTTGGTTCCACAAATGGCCAGTCGGCCTTCGGCTGCCCGTACTGACATGTGTGCTGCGGCGACGATGCCCAAACCCGTTGAGTTGATCCACTTGGTCTTGGAAAAGTCCAAGAGGAACTTTCGGGATCCATCTTCGAGATGGGATTTGATTTCCTCATGGAGTTTGTCGGCGTCGGGGCCGCCCGTGACGTTACCCGAGAACGCCAGTACCGTGACGTCGCCATCTTGCGTGAATTTGTACTTCACGGGCCTCTCCCTTTGATTTGAAGAATCTTGACCCATCCATCAATACATGAAACCGAGGGGAATATCTAGTGAAAGGGGTCCAGTCGTAGAGTGTTATGAATCAGATCTCTATGTCGCTTATCCACCTTTGCAGCATCGGCGTAGTCTCTCCAGTTGGAGATCACCTGCCTTAGCTCTTCCAGTATGGCTTCTGCTCTACCCCGTTTCATCGAGCAGGATGTGGCCACGGCCTTGAAGTCGTCGAGGCTAAACTCGTCTCGCTTGCCGTTCAGTGTCATCTGGTGCATCGAGGTCCATTGCCCACTGGGATTATAACTGTAGGTGACGTCGAAGGCGGGGGACAGGGACCAATTGCCGCGACGATCCATAAGGAAGGCGATGTTCTTCACATGATCATCCTGATTGCGCCCGATAACGTTGAAGACCATGCGCCGGTACAATTCCTCAATATTCTCGATTGGCAGGCCTAGTCGCCGAATGATCAAAAGGGCCTGCTCGTAGCTATGAGCTCCCGCCATGTTGAAATCGTAGTGCCCCATAGCGCAAAGCGACTGCATGTGCAGTTTTCCTCCACCTTCCATGCGGTCAAATCGGCGAGTCATGAAGTGTCGCCTGCCGTTTTCCTCCAGAAGGTCGCAATCACTGATGCGGATGCCGGCGTCGCGAGCCATGTTGGCGTAAGCGTATTCGATGGCGCCGAATCCATGAGGATCTTCGATTTCCTTGTCCTTGTTGCCGCTGACTCCGTCGAACTTGATGAGCCAGTACTCGAATCCATCATCGGCCTCTACCTGCCCGGATCGAACTTCCTGCGTAGCGGGATTCCAGGCGATCACCGCCTTGGCTCTCGCACCACCGGCCGAGGTTCCGATGCGAAGGATGTCGCGCATGGCCTCCGACTTGTCCTTGTCGGTGAAGGAGGCTCGCAAGCCGGCTCGCTTGGCTAAAATATCCGAGGCCAGTTCGACCAGCTTGTCCACCTGGATCTGCGTAGCCTTTCTTGGCCGCGGTCCCAGTGCCGGCTCGAATTCGAGCGCGCCCATTCCCCGTGCGCCTGTGTAACAGAGCCGCTCCACCGCGTTGAAGGATTGAGGCGAGCGCCCCTGGCTTGCTAGCCATGCGTCGATGAGCGCTCTACCGAAACGATCGGGGAGGGAATCGGCTAGAAGGCCGGGTAGTCCGTGGAAGGTTTCTCCGGACAGCAAGGGAAAACGATAGATTCGACTGTCCAGGGGCATTGCAATAGGCGCCACTTGGATACCGCTGCCGATGAAATCGGGATCGTACTGGAATGAGGCCGTGGATTCGCCTTCCTCCATGGCCACGGCTCCGATTCGACTGCCCCAGAGTCTCACACCCGCAACGGTCGTCATACTTCATCCCCCCAGGTCCAGCCGCCGCCTTCTTTGGCTTCAGCGTCAGGATCTGAGCCTCGTTTGGAGCTTACCCGTTTTCGAGTCTTGCCCCTTCTCTTCAATAGGTCCAAGGGGCTCGGTCCTTCCGTGGCGCTGATTCGGCTTAGGAAGTCGAGGGCGTCAAGCGCGCGCAGGATGCGAACAAGGATGCTGCTCTGGCAGGAGCTTCCCGACTCCATACGCTCCAGAGTTCGCTTGCCCACACCGGCCCGTCTTGCGAGCTCCGCCTGGGTGAGTCCCATTTCAATACGGCGTTGTGCGAGAGCACGTCCTAGCTGGGACAGAATGGCTGAATCGCTCATATTTGTTTCTAGTTTCATAATCGTCACATTAGACGAATTATTGATGAATGTCAATATAAGTCGCCAGATATAACGAATTTTAGCAATTGTAATTCTAATTCGTCATATGTGGCGGATATTGTAGATGGTCGCCTATATCTCGTCGTAAATGGCGATATATGCTGGGGCCGAGTTCTGCTTTCCTTGAGGCGCACAGGCCATGATGCCACTTCTTTTAGGTAGAAGTAGTTTCAGTAGGAGATCCTCTATTCCGTTGACGTGCCGATAAAGCGATACTATTACTGCTAATTCTGGAATTAATTGAATGAATCTGCAATGCCCAACAAGGAAACACACAAGGAGAGCGCATGAAGCTGATTGCGATTGTCATCGCTATGGCTGGTCTTCCCAGTCTGGTCTTGTCCCAGGCCACGATCACCGAGGGCAACCTTCCCCAAATTGGCGACCATGTGACCATCGGCATCAATTGGGATGCTCCCACACCCGGTTCGGCCGGTGCGAATCAAACCTGGGACCACAGCGGTTTAGTGGAAGAAGACTCAGAGTACTTCGATTTTGTCGAACCCTCCACAACCGATTGGTGGGAAGATTTCACAGAGTCGACTTTGAGCGGGATAAGTTGGACCGATACTCACAGCTACTACAAAATCTCGCGTGGTGACCTCAGCGCCGAGGGTTTCGCTGTACCCGTCTCCGAGTTCCTCGTGGCTAAGACCATGTACGACGATACCGAACAAATTTTACCCCTTCCCTACACATACGGTAGTACTTCTCAAGATGATTTTTCGGGTACCTGGTGGCTTGGCGAAAGCCCCTATCCATTTACCGGAACGGTCGAGTTTGAAGCGGATGGCTATGGAACCTTGATCCTGCCCTCGGGCACCTATCACAATGTCGTTCGATATCACCTCTATCGCGAACAGGTGAATGTGGCCGACCTGAACCGGAACACCGTGACCAAAGATCAGTGGGCCTGGGTTTCATCAGATTTCCGATTTTGGCTTCTGCTTATGGAAAGCAGTTACGATGGCTTTGCATACAGCTACCTGACCTGGTGGGACAAGAATCCCTATGGCGCCACGCCTACGGAAGAAACTAGCTGGAGCCAGGTGAAGAGCCTCTATTAAGTTGGGAAAGGAGCGAAGGCGACCCCGAAAATCAATGGCTATCGGTAGCTGGACTTGACGAAGCTCCAGCTACTTTCTCTTGCGGCAGTGTAGGGTTCACCCAAAGAAATCCGGCTGGTGCCTACGGTTGATCCTGAAAGTCCGCTTAAATCTCCAGTAGGCGTCCCTGTGAAGTTGATGCGGTAAGTGATATCGAAGAAGCTATCTACGTTGAAATCTCCGCCGGGAAGCTCGGTGAGATCCGTATGCCCGGGGCTGGGGAAGCCCAAACCGTCGCCGATGGCAACATCGAGATGGGCGAAATGGTAATCCCCTGAATGGCCCGACTCGAGATGGAAAAGCGCTGTGTCGAAGGAATCGGTTCCAGGTACGCGAGGCGCGGTATGAACTTCCATGAATCCATAGAGAGCGGTTTCAAAGAAGAAGCTTGAGTAGCCGCCAGTGCCCGTCATGGTCAGGGGCAATCTGACATCCACACAGATGCGCCCTCCTCCAAGAGTGCCGTTCCCCCCGCCACAATCGAAATGAAACTGGAAGTCATCGAACTTGGCATTTATTTCAATGGTGGATCCTGGGGGCAATCCATCAACGATCACCATGGGACCATAGTAGGCGCATGAGCTAGGAGGTAGATCCACCGTGTTGCTTCCATTGTCGGGAGCAACGCAGGGATCTGCCAGCAAGATTGTACTTGTCGAAAGCAGAACAAGGACGGCGAAGTAGAGTTTGATTCCCATCAGCACTCCTCTTCCTTTTCCAAGCGAGAAAGATTTGCCAGCGAGCGCCTCGCGAGCCTTCGAGCGCGAAGCGAGTGGCAAGATCTTTCTCGCTAGAATGCCTTCCCGAACAAGTCCACGAACCAGTCGCGCATGAAGATCACACGCTGGACCAGCAAGGCCACGCGGCCCATGACGGTAAGACCAAAGCCGGCACCGAAGCCGACCATGAGCGTGTAGATGCCGGCTTTTGACATCACTCCAAGAACGCCCTTATGAGGCTTGGAGAAGAAAAAGTAGGTCAATGCGAAGATCACGCCAAGCAGGGCAAGGGTGAAGTTGATTCCCTCGGCAAGCCCCGACACGGGACGGATGGTACCTTCCACTTGCAGGAAAACAGCAGTTTTGAAAGCAAGTGGAATGAAGATGCCTGTGGAAATTCCCACATAGAATCCCAGGGCGTAGCGACTCAGCCATCCCAGCTTGGGAGACAGGCGGAACCACATGACGAAGCCGAGCGCGACCGGAATCAGGTAGTACCACTTGTGCTGCTGGAAAATCGGCATGAGGACTTTGTCGCTGAATCCTTGATGATAAAGCAACATGGTCCAATAGCCGGTGGCGACTCCCACCCAAAGGCGTTCGGCGAACTTGTAAAAGGGGTTGTCCTTATAGAGGAAGGAAAATACGGCCAAGGTCAGAAAGACCGCGATTCCCTGCCATGCAAGTGTGCTCCAAGTAGGTTCCACGCGCTACCTCATCGTTCCGAGTGCCCGGCGCCGGGCGATGTAACCAATGTTCGCGATGATCATGACGACGATGATCAGAAGATGGCTGGTCATCTGATAGGGCATGCCTCGAGATGCCTCGCCGATTTTGCCCAGCAAGTTTTCATACTCGGCCGCACCCTTCACCCCCGGCAGCAATCCGAAGATCTGCCGCGACTGAAGGTAGGGATAGTAATCCGAGGCCATGACCCCGGTCACTCCCAAGGCTACCGGCACGCCGTACTTGGCGTTGCCGTACTGAATCCACATGTCCGCGGCGCTGCCGCCGGCCAAAGCGATCACGCATTCCACGTCGCTGAAGTTGTGCAAGTCCTGCATCATGGGAATTTCGTCCACCGGCGTACCATAGTAGTCGGTGGGGAAGGGCACGCGGAAATCGGTGCCCATGGCGAGAATGGTGATGGCCGGATAGGGCTTGTAGCCTAGGAAGGTGTAATCCCTCCCGTGCTCCTTGCCCTGCGATGTCGCAACGCGCGTGATGATTTCATCGGCCATGGCAGGCCCGAACTGGGAGAGCGAGACGACAATGATTCGCGCGTCCTTTTCGAAGGCCTGATTGAGAAGGCCCTCGGCCATGGGATGAAGTTCGGCCAGCGTGCTGGGATCGTAGTCGATGGCCAGGAGTATGACTTCCCCGGGCTCTAGCTCTTCCACGAAATTGTAGACTGCCCGCACTTCTCCCGAAATTCCTACCGGCACTGTGAAGGGCCAAATAGCCGGAATGATCACCGCGACGGCCATGAGCAAGTAGATCCAACGGCGGTCGATGTTAAGCAATCTGTCGTACCAGGGCGTTGACATCATTCACCTCCCATGTAGCCGCGTTCGATGCCGAGTATGATCTTCATGCTGTATGAGATCGCTCCCAGGCCGACGCCTATGATGATGGCGCGTTTGGCCGCCATGTTGGGCACCGCGAGAATCCACTGAACCAGTGAACTGTTCCAACTGGACAGGGGCTCGGGTAGTGGAATGATGCGCATCATCACGATGAAGGCCGTCACCAACAACACCGAGGCCAGCAAAGTGCGAATGCGAAATGCCCGGTAGGCCGCACTGGCGATGTAGAATGCGAGCATGGAGAAGATGGTCGCCTGGCAAGGAATCATGATGTAGTTGAAGAGATTCTGCAGCAAGGTGCCCGGCGTCGTGAACTGTGAACGCTGAAGCCCCGACAGAACCATCACCAAAAATCC